>JBDSIH010000243.1:0-12854 GCA_039918055.1 Chthoniobacterales bacterium | reverse complement strand
TACAAGGCGAAGCAGGATAAACCCGTAGCCGTACCAGACCAGGTCACTCCGTAATGACGTCGCGGTAAGTGCGGCCCGTAGGAATCATGGGCAATACATGTTCCGTATAAGGAACCATGATATCGAGCACGTAGGCTTCCTTGGAATCCAGCATGCGCTGCATTGCCGCACGGAGATCTTTCTTGTGTGTTACGCGCTCACAGGGAACCCCGAAGCCTTTGCAGAGCGTCGGATAGTCCGGATAAATGCGTGAGGTATCCTTCGGATCCCCGAGGAAAGTATGGCCGCGATTGCTGCCGTAAAAGCGATCTTCCCACTGCACGACCATGCCGAGATGCTGATTGTTCAAAATGATCGCCTTCGCTGCGATACCTTCGACATGTGCGGTGGCGAGTTCCTGAATATTCATCAGGAAGGAACCATCGCCATCGATATCGACGACTTGTTTTTTTGGGAAAGCAACTTTTGCGCCTACTGCGGCGGGGTAGCCGAAGCCCATGGCGCCCAGACCTGCGGATGTAAGGAAAGTACGGGGATTGAGGAAGTCGTAGAACTGCGCCGCCCACATCTGATGCTGGCCCACACCGGTAGTGATGATTGCCTCGCCCTTTGTCATTTCGCAAAGAAGCTTAATGGCGTATTGCGGCTGGATAATATCAGGCGTGTCTTTAAAGCGGAACGGGTTCGCCTTTTTCCAATCCTGAATCTGTTTATTCCAGGCCGGGTAGCGGGTTTGGCTCTTGGCAGTGCGCTTATAGCCATTTTTATCGAGCAACAGGTTGAGGCGGGTGAGCGCATACTTCAAGTCACTCAGGATCGGAAGCCGCACTACCTTATTTTTATTAATCTCCGAATTGTCGATATCGATATGGACAATCGTTCCGTGCTCGGCAAATTTTTCCACCTTTCCTGTTACGCGGTCATCAAAGCGCACGCCGATAGCAAGTAGGAGATCCGCTTCGTTTACGGCGTTATTTGCATAGACGGTGCCATGCATCCCAAGCCACTTGAGCGAGAGGGGATGATTTTCCGGGATACAGCCAATACCCATGATGGTAGTCGCCACAGGAATCTGTGTGCGTTCGGCAAATTCGATAAGCTGTGCGGATGCTTCCGCAGAGATCACGCCGCCGCCGCAGTAGATCATGGGGCGTTTTGCAGAGCGGATCAGGCCCATGCATTCGTTAAGGGCCACATCATCCGCCTTGCGCATCGGATCGTATCCCCGGAAGGAAATTTCCCGCGGGAAGATGGGTTGCGCGCGCTGTTGCTGGATATTCTTGGGAATATCAATCAGCACGGGGCCAGGCCGACCGGATTGCGCCACATGAAAGGCTTCTTTAACAATGCGGGGAATATCCGCAATATCCCAAACCAGATAGCTGTGCTTTACCACGGGAAGCGACATCCCAAAAATATCAGTTTCCTGAAACGCGCCGCGGCCGATCATTTCCTGAGGCACCTGACCCGTCACACAAACGAGAGGCACGGAATCCATATAGGCATCGGCAAGGCCGGTAAGAAGATTGGTGGCACCAGGGCCGGAGGTGGCCATCGCTACGCCCGCGCGGCCGGTAGCACGTGCATAACCTTCTGCTGCAAAAACGCCACCCTGTTCATGGCGAGGCAATATAGTGCGAATTTTTTTCGAGCGCGTTAGAGCCTGGTGAATGGGCATGGATGCCCCTCCGGGATATGCAAAGATGATATCAACTCCTTCTCTTTCAAGACAGGCGACGAGAATTTCCGCCCCATCCATCGATTTTCCCCGATCCGGGGCAGTCTTGGCAGAGTGCGTGCGTGAGTTTTTAGTCTTCATAACGAACCGATAAACATGAAGTATTCCGGCTTAATTTTCCAGCAGGAAATTTGCCTCCTTTTGGACTCTAAATCCTTAAAGCAAAACACCCTGCTTTTCAGCAGGGTGTTTAAAGGAGCAATTTTGGAGAGAGGCCTATGGGGTGAGGGGGGCATTTGTCATTCCCACGCCAAACGTACTGGTAGCATTTGTGGCTTGATTTGCCTGAGAGTAGGAGTTTCCATTGCCTCCCTGATGCATTACGACAAATCCTTTTGCGCCATAAGGAACGGCGTTATCAACTAAAGCTGGGCCATTTGCATTTGTTCCGGCAGGCATTTTCCAGTTTGCAGTGGTGAGAAATACTGTATCTGCGCTGCTGGTTTCTGTAACAGGATACACATAAAGAGCGCTTTTGGTGACACCAGTTCCAGACCAGGTGACGGCCATGCCTGGTGCAGATATCAGCTTTGCCATGGTGTTTCCGGTGACGTTTGCATTGGTCATGGAGCTGAGCCATTGCGAAATCGTTATAGTAGTGCCGAAAGAGCTGTTCGTATTACCGGGCCAGCCGATGATATTTGTATCTCCCGTGGTGGTGGCATCCAAAGCAGCACTCATCGTCATCTGGTGGAGCTGACGGGTATTGCTGACAGTTTGCAGCAGGTTTGCTTTGGTAATGGCGCCAGCTACGGCTGGAAGCAGCAAGCCCGCCAAAATGCCAATAATAGCAATAACGACGAGCAGCTCGATAAGAGTAAAACCGCGAAGGCGGGCAGGGAGGTATTTCATATGCTTAACTAAATTTATCGCTTTATAACCCAACGTCAAAACCTTTTCGCAACGTTAATGAAAAATAGCATCATTCAACGCCTTTGGAATGTTTGAACGCACAGACAGATAAAGGGGGTAAATCGATTTGGATGGAATAAGTTTTCCCCTGCCAGTCGATAGGCTCAGCCCAGCGGCCGCCCATATTTCCCACATTACTGCCTCCGTACGTTTCCGCATCCGTATTGAGAATTTCTTCATACCAGCCGGGTCGGCCTACCCCGATCCGGTAGCCACCACGCACAATGGGAGTGGCATTCACCACAAAAACAATCATCGAGTCATCGTGCCCTTTTCGGGCGAAAGACCAGACGCAGTTATCGCTATCATGGAAATCAATCCATTCATAGCCGTCATAAGAGTCATCCAGTTCATAAAAGGCGGGCTCATTGGTATAGAGCCAGTTCAGGTGTTGGACCAGGCGACTGAGTCCATCGTGTAGGGATTGCGAGGTAAGATGCCAGTCGATGCTTCGCGCATGGCTCCATTCGTCCCATTGCCCGAATTCCATCCCCTGAAAAATCAGCTTTTTTCCCGGATGTGCCCACATCCATGCGAAAAACATGCGAACATTGGCAAATTTCTGCCAGTTATCGCCTGGCATTTTATTGATGAGCGAGCCTTTGCCATGGACCACTTCATCATGACTCAGGACGAGCATGAAATGCTCATTAAAGGCATAGAGCATGGAGAAGGTAATTTCTCCCTGATGATACTTCCGGTAGATCGGATCAAGAGCCATGTAACGCAGGGAGTCATTCATCCACCCCATGTTCCATTTAAAACCGAAGCCAAGCCCGCCGAGGTAAACAGGGCGTGACACGCCGGGCCATGCCGTGGATTCCTCCGCGATCGTCACTATGCCAGGGAAGCGACCGTAGCATTCCTCGTTGAAATTCTTGAGAAAGGCGATGGCATCCAGGTTCTCCCGTCCGCCGAAACGGTTGGGAATCCATTGCCCGGGTTTACGCGAGTAATCGAGGTAAAGCATCGAAGCCACGGCATCGACGCGCAAGCCATCGATATGAAACTCGTCCATCCAGTACAGCGCATTTCCGGTAAGGAAATTTTTAACCTCATTGCGTCCGTAATTGAAAATAAGCGTACCCCAGTCCATGTGCTCGCCCAGGCGGGGATCTTCATGTTCGTAGAGGCAGGTGCCATCGTATTTGGCGAGGCCATGAGCATCTTTTGGAAAATGGCCAGGGACCCAGTCTAGAAGTACGCCAATCCCGGCCTGGTGGCATTTATCAATAAAGTGCCGGAACTCATCCGGATTTCCGAAGCGGCTGGTGGGAGCGTAATAATTGACGACCTGGTAGCCCCAGGAGCCGTCAAAGGGATGCTCCATCACCGGCATCAGCTCCACATGGGTAAAGCCCATTTTCTTCACGTAGGGAAGAAGCCGGTCTGCAAACTCGAGGTAACTCAAAGGGCGGTTTTCCTCCTCAAGAATTCGTTGCCATGAGCCAAGATGCACTTCGTATACCGACATCGGAGATTTATAGGGGTCATTTGCCGCCCGCTTATCCATCCACTCCTTATCCGCCCACTGATAGCGGTTCAGGTCGAAAACCATGCATGCGGTTTCCGTTGTATGCTGCGCATAAAAAGCAAACGGATCTGTCTTTAGAAAAACTTCACCGTGCGGTCCCCGGAGTTCAAATTTGTAATGCGTTTTTTCCCATACGCCGGGAACAAAAACTTCCCAGATGCCGGAGGGTATTAATTTGCGCATGGCATGGCGACGGCCATCCCAGTGGTTAAAGTCTCCGACGACGCTTACGCGTTGCGCATTGGGAGCCCAGACCGAAAAGTGGACCCCTTTGACGCCGTCGATTTCTTTAACGTGCGCACCGAGCTTTTTATAGATTTCATAATGTCTGCCTTCGTTAAAAAGGTAGATATCCATCTCCCCGAGCACGGGGCCGAAGCGGTAGGGATCCTCTTCTGTCCAGGTAACGCCTTCTTTGGAAGTCAGTTCCAGCTGGTAGGCGAAAGAGGCTTTTACCTCCTTAAGTTCCGCTTCAAAAAAGCCATCAGGATTTACTTTTTTAAGAGGAAACCTGCGGCCTGCATCCGTCTTATCGACAAGGACGACTTCGCTCGCATCGGGGCGCAGGGCGCGGGCAATGAATTTGCCTTTTTCCTCATGAAGTCCCAGTAAACGAAAGGGATCATCATGGCGAGCTTCGATCAGGGGGTAAAAATCAGCGTCGGGAAGCGAACTGGAATTCATATAATGAGCCGCTGGGCTCAAGGTAGGAATTAAACGGAATTCCTACCCATTGCAAGGTTGCCGGATAAAGGATATGCCCCTAAAGGACTATCCGGCAAAGTATCACGGCGCGAAAACGCGAAGGTTTTCGCCAAAATCAGACCCCTGACGGGGTCTATTACTTCATCAGAAGGACAGAACGCGCACGCTTGATTTCGCGTGTGATACGGCGATGCAGGTGGGCGGGCATGCCTGTAATACGACGAGGCAGGATTTTTCCGCTTTCTGAAACGAAACGTTTGAGAAGATCGGTATTTTTGTAATCAATGGCCTCCACGAGGAGGTCAATTCGACGCCGGGGCATCGAGCGGTTTGCTCTGCGGAGATTCGCGCGGCGTTTAGCGTTTTTCGGTTCCATGACGAGTTATTTGATTTCGCGATGCAACGTGTGCCGGCGAAGATTCGGGTTGTATTTTTTCTTTTCGAGACGGTTGGGTGTGCGCGGGCTCTTTTTGTTGCGCTTGGTCATATAGCGCGACACAGGCTTACCCTCTGCGGCCGCCTCCGTGCATTCTAAAGTTACGATTTCCTGTGCCATAATATTTATTCCTTACTGTCCGGAGTCGAATCATCATCATCATCACCGGATTCATCATCCCCATTGCCAAACAAAGAGGCGACGGGTTGGCGAAGTCTACGGTAACGGTTCGTCTTTTCAAGCTCTGCCTGACATTCCACTGTGTAGCGGGTAAAGGGCAGGGCTTCGAGTCGGGCACGTGGGACGTGCTTTCCGGAAATTTCGCAGGTGCCATAGGTGCCATTATCGACACGCTTCAGTGCTTCATCGATTTCATAGAGAGCATCCTGTTCCTGAGAAATCAGGCTGAGCGCGAAATCGCGGTCATAGGCATCACTTCCGGCATCAGCCTGGTGCATACCAAAGGCAGATGCTTCATTGCTCTCTGTGCGAAGGCTATCGCGGGCCACACCGGACATTGAGTCCAGGAGGGTATCCTTAAGCTGGAGCAGGCGCTCCTTCTGCTTTTTGAGAAAAGGGTCGTTGAGGGGACGAATTTTTTTAACGGGCTGTTCCTGAGGGGCTGCTTTGACAGCTTTGACTTTCACAGGAGCCACTTTAGCCACCTTTACAGGGGCTGGCTTTTTAAGTTCTTTCACGGCCTTGACCGGCTTCACAGCCGCTTTAGGCGTTTGCTGCTTTTTAATGGCAGGCTTTTTTACCTTTGCCGACGATTTGCTCACCTTGGCCATTGCTGGCTTTGGCGCTTTGACAGCAGGCTTTTTGCCGCCTTTTGCTTTATTGGCGGTTTTCACTGCTGATTTGGAGGAGATTTTCTGTGGCTTGGCCATCGTGGTTCTATCGGTATAAGAAAAAGAGGACGTTAATTAATGTCTTCCCTGGAGGAGCGCAAGCTATTTTTGGCATTTCCCGAACGTTAATCCTGAGGCAGCTCCGCGGGACGGTCAGACAGAGACTGAGACTTCGAAGGTTTTCCTGGGCTTGCGGAGGCGGCGGGCTTCGCCTGGAGCACTCCACCGGTAACGGTGACGGTAGCGCCGGATTTATGCAGAGATGGAGGGGTGCGGGCTTCCTCGTAGCTCTTGCGCTCGAGGATGTTCCCATTCAGGTCGACTTTCGTGTAGAGGTAAACTTTAGGGGCTGAGTTCTGAAGAATGTGAATATCATTATGCGCATCGAGCTGTACATTCGGTGCGCCAAAGTTCACAAAAGTTCCAAGACGGTGGGTGGCAAAGGTAATTCCCGCAACAGGATCTTCAATGCGCAGGTAAAGCACATTCGAACGGCTTAATCGCATCGAAATTAAGGAAATGGCGCGCGTCGACCCTGCACCTTCCAGATCGCTGGGCACTCCGGCGGTCTGCTGCCATAGGGTACGACCTTCGGTGATATTGATTGTTCTCTGCAGCGAGCTTACATACGTATGCGTTTCGGGCACGTAGACATTCGCCTGTACATGGTAGGAGCCATATTCGCTGATCGCATACAGCGGCGTTATATTCCAATCGCGCTTCAGGGTTTGTCCCGGCCCGATTTGCACAGGCTCCAGGCTGTAATCCGGATTACGCGGTGGAACCAGATGGCCGCTTAGGGATTCGATCGCAAAACCGAACCAGGGTTTTCCATCGCCGTCCGAAAGGTTAAGTTCCCTACCGGTTTGGTTTTCAATGGTGACCGTCGCGACGATCGGTTCGTTTTTAAGATAGAGACTGCGTTTAAAAGAAACATCCACCCGCAACTGCGCAAGAGCTGGCTGCACAAAAATTAAGCCGAGGATGAAAAGGACTACCGCCGGCAAAAACCTTTTTCGATTTTGTAAATGTTCGGGAGAAATCGGTTTCATTTATTTTTTTGCAGCACTTTGAGGAGAGGCAGTATCGGAGGCAGTACGGAAGCCCAGGGCGGTGTCGGATTGAAGTTTATCCAATACGCCTACGGTGCGTTGCGTAATCGGCTGCAGGGGATGGCGGAAATTTCCACCGCGGATTACAGGGGCTTCGCCATATCTTTCTGATTTGTCCATGGTGGAGGTCCATTCCTGGACGTTGCCGGCCATATCATACACGCCGTAAGAGCTTTTATCCCCCTTGACGGCATTAACCGGAGACCACGACTTGTAGCCATCGATGAGCGCTTTTGCTTTTTCATCCGCCGAGAAATCCGCGCCGGTATTGGCATTTTTCGAATTCGGTTCGCTTCCCCATGGGTAAAGCCGCCCGTCCTTGCCGCGCGCTGCTTTTTCCCATTCCTTTTCGGTGGGCAGGCGGTGGCCTTTCCACTTTGCATAGGCGTAAGCGCTATACCAATCGAGATTTATGACGGGAGAATTAATGTCAAAAGCGGCGTTTTTATATTTTTTCCACTGCTTTGCGCGGTGGTAATAACCATACCATGGTCCGGTGGCTAATTGCTGATCGGCCCAGTCCTCCGGGACATGGGATTTGCCATGCGGCTGGTCGGGGTGCTCGAATTGGGCAATCTTGCCCGCGTTTTCGGGTTTGCTCAGCCATTCAAGAAATTCGGCATATTGCGCCACGGTTACTTCGTACTGATCGATCCAGAATGTCGGCAGGGTTTCCTTCTGACCATCCTGATAAATAAATTCTCCCGCGGGGATTTCTACCAGTGGGTTGGCAACGACAGAAGTGGATCCCTGGGTAATCAGCCAATACACGGTGCCCAGTACTCCTCCGAGAAGCAGAAGAGAAACTAACGAGCTGACGATTACCGTGCGGCGCTGCTTTTTCTTGGCTTCGTCGACCGCTTTAATCGCCGCGCGGTCCTGGGCATTGATTTTATAAGCATCCACAGGTACCACTTTCGGCTCCAGCTCTTTCACCGTGGCGAGAACTTCCTCCCACGTCGTCAGGAGTGGCTGGGTATCGCCACGCATATGGACAAGAAAGGCATGGAGGGCCGTCTGGGTGCTGGCATCATTAGGATCAATAACCTGGCTGATGATCTCCGCCAGGGTGCGAATTTCGGATGGTATTCCTTCGCTTCTATTTGGATCATTCGCCGCAAGATTGCGGATTCTCGGACGGTTATTTTTCCCGAGTAAAATACTCTCCGGCTGAATGAGTTCGTGGAGAATGTTTGTCGTCTCTAGATGGTGCAATACTTCCGCTGCAATCTTGATGACCTGTAAAGCTGTCTGACTGTCGATTTTTGCTCCGGACCGAATAAGTCCGCCGAGAGTAGGGCCTTCAATAAATTCTCCGGCATAGTAGTAGGTGCCTTCACTTTCTCCGGCTTCGTAAACCGCGAGGATATAGGGGTGACGCACATTGGCTTTGACGCTGGCATTGCCGAGAAAACGCTGTATAGACTGTGCATCCTGGCTCTGATTTTTATCCAGCGTGTGAAGTTCGACGTGCCGCGCCATGGATTGCTGAACGGCTTTGTAAATCGGGCCGGCGAGATCCTGGCCGATTTGGCCTTCAATGGCGTAATTTCCGATCGTGACTGCCGTCTTCGGAACGGCGCTTGCTGCCTTTGGGGCGGAAACAACGGCTGCTGCTTTAGGCGCTACCGCTTTTGCCGCGACAGCCGCAACCCTCACGGGAACTGCCGCATGCGCGGGGGCACTCATCGTCGCCTGCACTTTCGCAGCCGCTACAGCAACGGCGGGGCGTGGAGTGCTGGATACCTGAGCCGCTACGGCCGCGGCTCGGGGAGTGGCAACCACCTGCTCACTATTACCGGAGGGCGTAGCATGGGCGATTGCAACAGGGGTGGCAACAGGGGTGGCAACAGGGGTGGCAACAGGGAGAGTGAAGTTTCGGATAGAAGCGATTAACTGCGCTGGATCAAAAGGCCTTCTGAGAAGGGGGCAATTCCCTATCCGATCCGCATATTGGGAGAGATCGTGCTCGGAGAAAAAAATGGTCTGCAAATTCGGAAGAAAGGGATGAATCGTTTCCCAAAGCGTAAATCCATCCGCCGGTTCCAGATAAACTTCGCAGGCAAGCACGTCCACGGTTACTGTATTGAGGGTATCTATCGCCTCATCGGAGTTGGTTACGCAGAATACATCGCTGATGCCTTTGGCTTTAAGTGCTTCGGCAAGATGGGAAGCATGCTCCGTATCGGGATCAACAATCAGAATTTTCATGGACTGGGAGTAAGATTAACCTTTGGAGGAAAGAGTTCCCGTAGCCGCACGGGCTCGGTGCGAAAATCCTGTAATAGCCCCTTATAATAAATGGCAACCATGTAGCCATAATACTCCCTATGGGGATCGCCGCCGACGGAGTCTCCGGAAATCGGCCCGGGGTATTGAACAGAAAGAATCTGCATGCCGTCCTCCGCCCAGTTGGCGGTCTCTGTCAGCCATTTGGAAGTCACCCGTGAAGCGGTGAGTGTGGTTTCTCCATCCGCCTTTTCATAAAAAAAGACATGTACGACCACGTCGTTATTTGCATCGATGATGCTGTCCGGTCTCGACTTAATGGCGATGCGAAGATTTTTCTGACCCTGTTTGCCATCCTCCATCTTGCAGTCGACAATTCCCAGTGTGCTTCCGGGCTGAAGCCCCACATCATCACGGATTCCGGCCGCATCTCCGCTCGAGATTGCTGCCTCGGAAGTGAGCTTCGCGACGGCCTGCTTACGGTAATCCCCGGCTGCAGCACCCATGTCCGACAGGCGACGCCATTGGACGAGGGCGTTTTGAGACTGCTTCATCTGCTCGAAAAGTTCCGCCATTTTTGCAATGACGGGAGGCATATTTGGCATCAGCGCATCGGCATCTTCCAGCAGGTTCAGGGCGCCCTCGTTATCTCCCGCGCGTTCTTTTTCCGCAGACTGGCGAACCAGTTCTGCGGCTTCCTTGGAGGCCTGTGAAATATCGCCAGGAGTATTGAGCACCCGGTGTGGACGCCTTGCATGAGGGGTGGTCGGTGTGGGCGAGGCTTCCGCGACGGTTGTCATGGAAGTTGGCCGGTGCCAATCAATCTTTATCGCCACGGCAATTATCTGCAATAGGGCAATTATCCCAAGCACGCTGACAGCTACCGTAAAGGTGCGGCCGATGGGTTGTTTTGGAAGCGGAGGAAGGTTTTGTTCCATTCGTGGAGGTCTCTAGAGCTAATCTGGATGCGGTATCTCTGTCAAATTGAACACGTCACCGGGGGTCGATCTGCACCCACCCCTGGAGATTATCGCGCTGAACGAAAAGTTGCTGCGGTGTATTTGGAGGCAATATCTTTGCAAGCTCCCTAAACCCTTCAAGTGAGGCAATGGGTTGGTCGCCAACCTGCAGAATAATATCGCCGGGAGCCAGGACACGGGATGCCGGGGCTGCGCTTTGAAAACCGCCTACGATGACTCCTGCCGCATTCTTTCCCGGCATAAGGCGCTGGCGCATCGCCTGGGGGATTTCCTGAATGATAATGCCATCTATGGCGGTACGCTGGCCGGGAGGATGTACGGGCAGGTAAAATAAATTAGCCTCATTCGGCTCTTCTTTGATTTTTACATTCAGTACGGTCGCTTTTCCGCCGCGGAGGACTTCGAGCGGGATGGTCTGGCCGGGCGTGGTTTCCACGATGCGGTTGCGCAGCTCGGTGATGTCGGGAATGATTTTATTGTTAAACTTACGAATGACATCTCCCGGCAGCAGGCCCGCAATTTCAACCGGGCTGCCCCTTTGCACCATATCCACAAGAACGCCATTCGTGTCCTGGAGTCTGAGTTGCGCGCTGATTTGCGGGGTAAGCGTATAGCCGCGCTCGATTCCGAGGTAAGGCTGAACGACGCGTCCCTTGGTTACGATATCCGTAAAAACTTTTCTTACCGTATTGGATGGAATGGCAAAACCAATGCCCTGGGAACCTCCGCTCTGACTGAAAATGAAATCGTTGATGCCGATCAGCTCTCCCCGAATATTGATAAGTGGTCCACCGGAATTGCCGCGGTTCAGCGTTGCATCCGTCTGGAAAAACTCATTCCTGCTCGACTCATTGGAGGAACGTCTTCCTTTTGCGCTGATGATGCCCCGGCTGACGGATTCCTGAAGGCCGTAGGGATTGCCGACTGCAAAAACCATTTGTCCGACATGAACATCATCCGAATTTCCAATACTAAGGGGGGGCAGGTGGTCTGCATCGATTTTCAGTACTGCCAGGTCTGCGGGAGCATAGCTGCCCGCAAGAGTGGCGGGGTAGCGGGTGCCATCATGAAGGATAACCTCGATGGAGTCTCCTCCCTGCACAACGTGCAGGTTTGTGACGATATAACCATCTTTACGGACAATGACGCCGGAGCCGATATCTCCTTCCGGTGCCTCGGAGCGGCGGTTTCTCAACAGGCGTTCCAATGGATTTGGATCCGCCTTCCCTCTAAGTGCCTGAATGCTGACAATGGAGGGGAGGGCAGTATTTACAATCTGCGTGAACTCCGCGTCCTGCGCCGCAAGTGAACTGCTACCAGAGGAGTAGGCATGTTGCGTTTCGGGAACGGGACTCTTTTTTTCAAGGGACAGCTGCGATTCAAAAATATTTGCACGTTTCCAAAAGAAAAGCGTGATGACGCAAAGCACGACAATCAGCAGGAATATAAGAAAGCGTAGAATACTTTTCATAATACCTTGGGCGGCGTCTAAAAAGCCGGATCGATTTTTATGCGTTTCAGCATTTCGTTCCACAGCGGGAGTGCCTGCGCCTCCTCTTTCTGGGGATACTGCCAGGTAAAGTGATAAAGGGTGCCGGACTTGTCATTGGCCTTGAAGAGGGTGAGCATCACAAGTTTTCCCTCGTCCGTTTCAATGGTCTGGGTGGTCTTGTACACTTTGTACGGCGGTTCATCCGAGGTTTCGATTTTGGAATTTTCATCCTTCTCCTGACTTTGTTCGATAAGCGATTTTGCGAATTCGGAAGGCTTGTAGCCATTCTGGCCGCGTATGATATTCAGGGTCATGCCGGTCTTGAAGGAGTCATATTCGCTTTCTACCTTTTCTTTTGTAATCAGGTAGGAAGCACCCAAGTCAGTGCTTTTGAGTTCGAAAAAGAACCAGCCTTTCGGAATGGCGAGGGTGGCTTTTACGGAAGGGAATTCCTTATCCGTGAAATCCGCGGCTGGCGGTGCAGCCGGCGTGGAGGCAGGAGTCGCAGTTGCAGTTGCAGTTGCAGTTGCAGCCGGCGAAGGGGTTTGCGCATGGACTGCGGCAGTCAGGAAAAGAAAAGTAAGGACCAGTATTCGTTTCATGATGGTTTTTGTGCGGAAATTTTGGTTTGAGGATTGCTGTCCGGATAACGTTTTATCAATTCCCGTAATGCCTTGTCCGCATCGACGGGATTATTGGCGCGCTGAAAGGCTTCCCGTGCTTTTAAAAGCGCACGGGGTGTGATGGTTTTGTCATCATAGAGCAGGGCGATGGTCATGAACTGGCGCGCAGCGGTATCGAAATCATTTTTTTCAAAAGCCAGCTGGGCCTGAAGCATCCGGGCTTCCGCGTTCCAGCGTCCTTC
>JBDSIH010000242.1:0-2202 GCA_039918055.1 Chthoniobacterales bacterium | reverse complement strand
AATCGTCCCGCCCGCGAATAATCCGGGCATGATGAGGGGGAGCGTGATTTTAAAGAATTTACGAATGCCTGTGCAGCCGAGGTTTTCCGCCGCCTCTTCCATGGCAGGGTCAATATTGGCGAGCACCGCCGTGGTATTCAGATATAGGATCGGATACAGATGCAGCGCATTCATGAGAATGATGCCGAGAAAGCGATTGCTGCCCAGCCAGTCAATGGGATGTGCCGCACTCATCCATTGCAGGGCGATTAGCAGAGCATTGAGAGATCCTTCCTCACCCAGGATTTGCTTCACGCCGATGGCGCCGACAAAAGGAGGGAGAATCATCGGTACCAGAATGAGTGCGGCGAGCAGACCCTTTCCTGGAAAGAGAAAGCGATCGCTCATGAATGCCAGCGGCAGCGCGATGAGAATCGTCAGCATGGTGCTTGCTGCTGCGAGCAGAAACGCATTATAGAGGCCTTCGAGATAAATCGGATTTTGAAAAACGGCAGCAATGAATTCGAAAGTGAAATGGCCGTTCAGGTCAAAGAATGCGCCCTGCAGGGTCTGCATGATCGGCCATAAAAAGAAGCATGCAAAAAACGCGGCGGTCAGAAAATAAACAAACACTGAGAATGAGCGTGTCATATCATTCTCCCTTTCTTGCCAGTTCGGTTGCCTGCCGATATTGCGCACGGAAATGATTTCCCAGTTCTGTGGCGAGTTGAAGTTCTTTAATTTTGTCGCTGGATTTCAGGGTATCCCGGATCGTTGAAGTGGCGATGGCATAGGTTACGACGCTTAAATCAGAAAAGCACGCCGTGGCTTTCGGGGGGAAATTGGCAGTAATCAGGGCCTGCCACGCGGTTTGAAGTTCATCGCTTGTATCCATGCACATGACACGAACCACGAAGGCGATCACATTGAAGACGGGTGCCGTCCATTCTTCATGATAGGTAAAATCCTTCGCATCCGCATAGGGATCCACGGTGGGATCCGACCGGTAATGTGTGAATTCGGGGGCGTAAAGTTCCTTGCGAACTGGAAGACGCCGCAGGGCATAGATTGTGGGCCCGCCGGGAGTGCCGACTTTGAAGTTCCAAAGTTTCTGGCCTTCCATGGAGAGCACAAAGTCCATGAAAAGCAGTGCCGCGTCACGATGCGCCGCGCCGCGCAGCAGGCCAATGGGATCCACGTCAATGGAAGATCCGCCCTTTGGCGTGAAATACTGGAGGCGGGAAAATCCGTCTGGTTGGGCCACTGCTTCGCTTTGGAATCGACCGTAGAAGTCAATACACATTCCAATGGCGGCATTACCCTGAGAAACATCCATCGGTACCTGTGTGCCGGAATCCGTAAAGTAACGTGCATTAGCGGCAATTTTCTGAATCAACTGGAATCCGATATACCAGCCCTGTGCAACGGCTTCGTTAACGGGAATGTTATTGTCCGCAACCCGCATCTGCATTTGTTGCTGTAGAATCATTTCAAATGCTTTGCAGGCCGATCCGCTTTTTGTGGGGTCGGCAAGTGCCACCTGTTGCTTGAAAAGTGGGTTGGAAAGATTATTCCATTGGGTGGGAGTTGCAACTCCGAGGCGGCGAATAGAATCGGTATTATAGCAAATTCCAAACGAGGAGACACAGGTGCCAAGCCAGCGGCCTAGGGGATCGTAAAAAATTCCTCCTGAGACATATTCTGGAATGGAGTCGGGACTAAAGACCTCCGGCAGTTTCGCAATCAATCCGCTATCCACGAGTTGCCCCATGTTCGCCTGTTTATTGAAGTCATAAGATCCACCGCCAAAAAAAAGATCGATTCCGATGCCTGCATTCGATGCCAGAAAAGCACGGCGCGCGGCCTGCGCGGGATTATCATTGGAGGAATTTTCGGGAAGCTTAATAGAAGAATTTCGAAAAGCATTTTGTACTTCACTGGTCCATGCCTTTCCGGACGATTGCCAGCTATTCTGGAATGCCGCGAAAAACTGGGAGTTGATATACATGGTGATATCACTGGTACCACCTGCCAGTCTCCAGTCGATACGGATCGTTCGTCCTGTCTTTTTCTGGTAGTATTCTGAAAACGCGCGAGTGAACTCAAAGCGAATGGCTTCGTTATTAGGGGTGATAATGACGAGAGAGTCATCCGCCTGTGCCAGTTGATTCTGCTTCGGGCGAAGCAGGAATGGCACACCGATAATTACCGCAAGGGCGAGGA
>JBDSIH010000241.1:0-2475 GCA_039918055.1 Chthoniobacterales bacterium | reverse complement strand
CTGCATCAATCCCCGTTCGCCGTGTTTACCCACCGTTCCGGGTTTAAAACGACTCTCCTGCCAGATAACGGCGCGGATCAGATTTGGATCAACGCCATATACGGCGCCCGCCTCCTCGGTTAAAAGGTCATACTTGTGGTACCGATTGTGGAAAAGTATTTCCTTCAGCGCATAGGCCTTGTCTGATTTCAGCAAAAAAAGAAGTCCTGCAACCACGCAAATCGCAATGGCGCCTGTCAGTAATAAAATCCGTGTTTTTGTAGTCCCCATGCGTAGCCTCCAAGGATAGTCTAACCCACTCGATAATCAACTACGATGGAAGCATACGCACGGGTAATTCCCGATCAAAACCTCGATCGCGCCCTGGATTATGAAATCCCGGAGCCGCTGAGAAAGAGTGTGCACATTGGTACCCGGGTGCGAATCCCCATCCGTCTGCGTCTCGTGCTGGGCACTGTGGTAGCGCTGCTTGAAGAAACTTCCGTGAAGGGCCTCAAGCCCATCGCCGAAGTAATTGATGAAACGCCGACCATATCACCAAATCTGTTAAAGCTTGCGCGCTGGATGGCGGATTATTACTGCTGCCCTGTCGAAGCGGCAATCCGCTGTATACTTCCCCAGGTTATTCGTAATGCGGAAATGGGACACCAGCGCCGTAAGTGGATGCGCATCTCCCCGGAATTCAACGCATCCCAACTCGCAGAAATCGAAAAAAAGGCACCGCGTCAGGCGGAAGTCCTGCGCGTGCTGGCGGAAAATCCGGATGGTCTTTACCTCAGCGATCTTCTTAAAAAGACAGGCGCGACAGGGCCGACCGTAAAGGCACTGGAAAAACGCGGCCTTCTGATGGAGGGCGATGCCATTAAAATGCGGGATCCTTTTGTCGGGCAAAATTTTATCCAGTCCACTCCCCCTGTATTAAATGACGAGCAAAAAGTTGCGCTGGAACGCGTGCGCGAGGCGATGCGGAATCCCACAGAGGCAAAGCCCCTGCTGCTGCATGGTATTACCGGCAGCGGCAAAACAGAAATCTATCTCCACGCTATTAAAGATGCCCTGCATGCCGGAAAAACCGCATTGGTCCTCGTGCCTGAAATTTCGCTGACACCACAAACTGTCGATCGCTTCAAATCCCGTTTCGCCGATGTGCAAACTGAAATCGCCGTGCTGCACAGCCATCTCTCCGATGGCGAACGGCATGATGAGTGGCACCGCATCCGTTCGGGGGAGGCGAAAATCGTCATCGGAGCAAGAAGCGCCGTCTTTGCGCCGATGGAAAATCTCGGCCTCATCGTCGTGGATGAAGAACATGAATCCTCCTACAAGCAGGAAGAGATGCCGCGCTACCACGCGCGCGATGTGGCGGTCGTCCGCGCACGTAATGAGAAATGCGCAATCCTACTCGGCAGCGCCACTCCTTGTCTGGAAAGCTACCGCAATACGACGATTGGAAAATACGAGCTTCTGCATCTCACGGAGCGAATCGATTCCCGCAAGCTCCCGGTAATCCGCATCCTGGATATGCGCCAGATGAATCGCACCAAAGGCGATGTCATTCTCTCCTTCCCCCTGTGTACCGCGATTGAAGCGCGGCTTACCCGGCGCGAGCAAACCATCCTGTTTCTTAACCGCCGCGGATATTCCTCCAGCATGGTTTGTAATAAATGTGGTTATGTTGCGGAATGCCCTAACTGCAGCGTGGCGCTGACCTATCACCGTAAAGATGTACGGTTAGTCTGCCATATCTGTGGTCATATAGTCTGTGCGCCCAATGCCTGTCCCTCGTGTCACGATGCTTCCATCCGTTATCAGGGCGTAGGCACGCAACGTGTGGAAGACAGCGTGCGCCGCGTATTTCCCCATGCACGCGTAGAACGCATGGATGCGGATACCATGAATCGTAAACATGCCTATACGGAGGTATTGGGTCGGTTTAAAAAGGGCGAGATCGATATTCTTATTGGCACGCAGATGATTGCCAAGGGTCTGGATTTTCCGAATGTTACGCTGGTTGGCATTATCAATGCCGATATCTCTCTGCATCTTCCGGATTTCCGTGCAGGAGAAAGAACCTTTCAGTTGCTTACGCAGGTCGCAGGGCGCGCTGGCCGTGGGGATGTCGTCGGCGAGGTCTTTGTGCAGACATTCACCCCCGTATCGCCATCCATTCAATTTGCGCGCCATCACGACTATGAGGGCTTTTTTGAGCAGGAGATGGAATTTCGAAAACAGTTTCAATATCCCCCGGTAACGCACATGACGCTCATCACCATCCGCTCAACCTCCCGTGAGAGAGCAGAGTTTTCGGCGGATACGCTGGCACGCCGCCTTCAGGAAGCGATTCCCAAGGAAACAGCCATCCTTGGCGGCCCCGCCCCTGCCCCACTCGAAAAAGCTAAAACCTTCTATCGCTACCATCTTACCCTTCGGGGAACCGGCGCCGCCCGCCTGGGCAGAACTGTACGTGACGTTTTA
>JBDSIH010000240.1:0-7737 GCA_039918055.1 Chthoniobacterales bacterium | reverse complement strand
GAGTTTCTATGGCTGAGTAAACTTTACTCAGATCCTGATATGCCGAAGCAGAGGAATTCGCCTCAACAAATAATACATCCAGTGGTCGGTTCAGCACTGATTTAATATATCACAAAGTTTCAAAATGCGCGCTTCCTCAAGTTCGGGATAATTTCCAAAATAGAAACCATAGAAATGCACATGATTCACCTCGGGGAATTCTTCCGCGAGATCGCCAAAGAGTTTCCGCAGGTAGGGCTGGCGGAGTTGATTTCCCCCTCCCGATGCGCCTCGGCGGCTTTCCACCCCATGCGCGCGCAATGTGGCCTGAACGTGATCCCGGAATGCAACATCCGGTTTACGTAAAACCAGTGTGAAGGCGTAATTGCAACTTCCCTCCACGGCAAAATCCGTCCGGTATTTTTCTTTATCCAGGTTGTCTAAAAATAATTTGAAATGATGCCGTCGCTTTTCGTTATTCTCGTCGAGGCGTTTCAGTTGGGAACGCCCGATGACGGCCTGAATCTCCGTGCCACGCATGTTGTAGGCCGGAAATGCAAAAATAAAATCCGGATTCAGGTCGGGATAACGCGCGGAATATTCCGCCTTACGTTCCGCAGACTTCATTTCCCGAACCATACCATGGGAGCGGAACATGCGGACCACTTCATAGAACTCCTCATTGTCCGTGCAGACCATTCCCCCCTCCACCGTGCTTAGGTGATGGGCGTAGTAAAATGAAAAATTGGAAGCCAGTCCAAAAGTGCCCAGCTTTTTTCCTTTGAATTGTGCGCCATGGGATTCGCAGACATCCTCGATCAGGGGAACTTTGCGCGCTGACAATTCATCAAGCAATGTCTGATCCAGTCCATTGAAACCAAGAACGTGCGTCAAAAAGACAGCCCGCGTCCGGTCGTTAAGCTTGGAAATTACCTGACCGGTATCCATTCCAAGCGTGCGTGGATTGATATCTACGAAAACCGGCGTCATACCCGCTTGCAGGACGGAAGCAATGTCGGAAACCCAGGTAAGCGTGGGAACAATGACTTCCCCTACCCCATAGAGTTCCCGCAATGCACATAGTGTGATCAAATTTGCAGAGGAGCCGGAATTTACAAAAATGCTGTGCTTTACTCCCAGCCAGCCCGACCACTCCCGTTCGAAGGCCTCAACCTGTCGGGACTGGGTTAAGATCGGCGGCTCATCCTTATCCAGAAATTCGATGACACCCCGTATGTCCTCACGGGAGATATTATTCCTCATCAGGGGCCAGTCCAGATTCTCGGCCGGATTACTTTTCATTATAGTAATCTCCGTATTCCACGATAAGCGTGCTTTTACCGTCTTGCCGCTTCAGGGCATTTTCATAAGCTGGAAAAATATCCTCCGGTTCCTCAAGCCGTATCACTTCAATATTTGTGCACATGAGGCGAAACGCATCCGTAAAATCGCCGACATGCTGGGACTGGGGATGCAGTGGACGCTCTGAGCCAATGGAGGTGCGAATAATAACTTTTGGCAGATAGCCTCCATTCGACATCTCGCGGATTTTATCCAGATGATTGACTATCTGGTTCACCGCAAGGAGCAGGAAATTCCAGCGGGGAAAAATACAGACCGGGATAAAACCTGCGAGGGCCATTCCATTGCACATTCCCATTTGCATTTCCTCTTCCACCGGTAATTCAATACGACTCGCCGGATCAATATCTTTGAGCGTCTCAAACATTCCCGTACCGGGAACGGAAACCGCCTGACCGAGAAAAACAATGCGCGGATCTCCTGCCAGCTTTTCCATCACCCGTTTGATTTCCTCTTTGTATTTCATCGCTCGTTACCGGAAATCAAAATTGAACACGAACCCCCGCTCCCGCATGCGGGTATTTAGAGGTATACCGATAATAGACGACATTCGGATGATCGCCCGTTTCATAGGATAATGTATCCGATGCCCAGACTTCTCGCGTATCCGTGCAGACCGATTTTCCATTATCCTCCACAATAAACCGGATAGGCAGACCGTGGTTGCGGCTATACTTGATACAACCATGAGCAAGGCTGGACTCCGCTGTCATTTCACCGAGAAAACAATGCACCCGCTCGCTTCCTGCCCGACGCTGAATCGCCATGGCGACACCCACCGCAATCGGCAATACCCCGCCTACAATGGCAGAAGAAAAAATGCGCTGCTCCGGAAAGCAAAGCGAGATAGATCGCCCTGCCATGATTTCCGCCCGCACCTGCTCCGCGGGCACGCCTTTTAGCAGACATTGATAATGGCTGCGCCAGGAGCACAGCACCCAGTCCTTCGGCTGTATATCCTTAAACACTTCGAGGATATTTTCCTCGTTACCACTATACAAATGGACAGGAGCCGGAATCCGGGCGGCATTAAACGTCTCGGCAATCTCCGTCTCAAAACGAATTAAATCATCCCTGGTCATGAATCAGATGGGATTCTCAATTTGCTCCGGCTCATAGAAAATAATCTGGCTACCCGCATTTTCAAAGGAAAGTGGAACGCAGATCAAATGCCGCAAACGTTCGCGAACGGCTTTTTGGCGCTCCGGTGGGACAATCAGCAGCATAAACCCTCCGCCACCGGACCCCAGAATCTTACCGCCCACCGCGCCTGCTTGTCGTGCGGCATCATAAATCTCATCAATTTCCGGACGGGAAACGGCGCTACTCAAAGATTTTTTCGCAAGCCATGTCTCATGCACCAGCTCTCCAAATTCCCGCATGCGTCCTCCGGAAAGCAATAGTTCCTTGCCTTCATTGACACTTTTCTGGACCCGCGTCATTTGTTCGATCCGCGCGTCAAAATTGTGCACGTATGTAGCTGCGATATCGGAAGAAAGCCTGCGGATTCCGGTGAATATCAACAGGCAGTGCGAGGAAACCGCTTCGTAATCGGGAAGTGTGAGTGGATGAATAAGAAATTCCCCGCTCTTTTGAAATTCAATATGATTAAAGCCTCCATAGGCGGCCATAATCTGGTCCTGACAGCCTACATTTTCACGGAGTTGCTTTTGCTCGATCTGGATTGCGAGACGCGCCAGCTCGTACTTCGAAACCATTTGTCCTTTTAATGCAAAAAGCGCGTGAAGGATGCCTACTGTAAAAGAAGAACTGGAGCCGATTCCGCTATGTGCCGGCAAATCACCGTCGTGATGAATTTCCAGGCCATTATCGAATGCGAAAGTCTCAAGTGCCGCTTTTACGACGGGATGGGAAATATCCGATATCTCCCGGCAGTCCTCGGTCACGGAATAAACAATCCGGAACCTATGTTCGAAAAAGGGCGGCAAATACCGGCAGGTCAGATAGCAGTATCGGTTGATCGAAGCTGCCAATACGGCCCCGCCATGCTGGCTATACCAGTCGGGATAGTCCGTACCGCCACCAAGCAGAGAAATACGATAAGGGGTACGGCTAATAACCATATTAATGAAGGAATGAAGCCTTACACTGTAAACAGTGCCTAAGGCAATCCTGCGCTGCCGATATAACTTCCGCCGGCAATTGATCCGGAGGGAAAAAACGCAGATCCAGACTCTCTTCGGACTTCTGCAGCAGCCCTCCTGTTATGGATGCTTCCACCACAATCGTGAGAGGTTGGACTACATCTCCGTTCGGATAGGAAAGGATTCGGTTTTTCGGATCGGAGTAAATGCCCACCAGACGTTCCACCCGGATATCGAGCCCCGCTTCCTCTTTCACCTCCCGTGCGGCTGTTTGCTCAATGGACTCCCCGAAATCCATGCGGCCGCCGAGCAGGCCCCATAATCCGCAGTCCTGGCGTCGCTCGAGAAGGATGTTGCCCTGTTTATCCCGTACGATAACTCCCACCGTTAGTTTCCATCGGTTAATCTCATGGATCTCGCGCGATGCGAGCATCTTCTGCGCCTCGGGGTTAAGCTGGATTAACCCCGCAGCCTCCATAAATGATGGAACCAAATCCTCCGCCATTAACCGGCGCGCATTTTGCAGTGTCTCGGGAAGACCAATATCCACAAACCGTCCATTCGTGACAAAAGCACCCAGCAGCCCCTGCTGCGCCCAGGAGGGAAACACATCCCGCTCCAAAGACACCACTCCGTCTGCACGGATATCCATGACAAGGTCGCGATTCAAAACATAGACACCCGCATTGATGAAATCACCAGAGGCCGGCTTTTCTTCGAAATCAAGAATGGCGTCGTCCTTGATTTTCAACCTGCCAAAACGTGCAGCGTGATCGATCTCGTACACTACCATCGTTCCCTTATTTTTTTTGCTGTGATGCTGCGCCATCATGGCGGCAAAATCTGTTTCGCAAAAGGAATCTCCGTTCAGTACGAAAAGCTCGTCCGTCCTAACCGATGCAATCGCTTTTCGTAATGCACCTCCCGTTCCAAGGAGCTTTTCCTCAAAAGAGTAAATAATCTCCATCCCCGCGTAATCCGCTTCAAAGGCCTGCTGAATGTGCTGCCCCATATGACCCGCCGCTATGACGACGCG
The DNA here is from genome assembly GCA_039918055.1 of Chthoniobacterales bacterium. GTDB lineage: Bacteria > Verrucomicrobiota > Verrucomicrobiia > Chthoniobacterales > JBDTJR01 > JBDTJR01. The sequence goes on along the minus strand of JBDSIH010000240.1, from coordinate 3,255 downwards.
TTTTACGCCTGCGTCTGCGAGCTGGGATAAGATATGGGATAAAAAATAGCGCCCCCCTACCCATGCCAACGGCTTGGGACGATCCGCCACTTCCGATTTAAGTCTTGTGCCAAGGCCCCCCGCTAAAATTACCGCTTCGGGCATGGAAAGCTTCATATCTAGATATTTGAAAACGCCGATGCCGGCAGTAATGAATACCCTTTTTTAAGTTCCAGAATTCCGCGATCAAGCCCCCATTCCGGCTGGAACCCGGTTGCCAAAATGCGCGCATTGGAAACAATGTAGTTCCGCTGATCCGGGTCTTTCCCAATAGGAGCCTCCAAGCAGGTAAATTCCGGAAAGTACACTTTGATGCGCGCGCAAAGTTCAAGCTTCGAGAGATTGGCATCCTCAAGCCCTGCGTTATACGCGCGGCCCTTCATTGCTTCGAAATTGGCAATGCCGTGAAGAAAAGCCCGGCAGGCGTCGCGGATATGCAAATAGTTGCGTTTAAAGTGTCCTTCAAAAACCACCACCGCACGGTCCCGGTAGGCGCGATATACAAAATCATTCACCAGTAAATCCAGCCGCATCCGAGACGACATACCGAAAATCGTCGCAAATCGGAAAGAAATACTGTTTCCCCGGGCAAGAACTTCGCTTTCCGCCGCCATCTTCGTTCTACCATAAAGCGAAACCGGGCGCAGAGGGGATTCCTCGGTACAGTGATTCCCTTCCTCGCCCACGCCGTATCCGCTATTGGTTATCGGCACGAGAATCCGTTGGTCAGGCGATGCCAGCCTGCAGAGCATGCTAATAGCATCCTGATTGATGGCGACGGCACTATCCGGATCGCGGTCACATAGCGGAGCGCCCACCAAGGCAGCCAAAGGGATGATGCAATCCGCCTGTCGGAGTAAATCTTCCACCGTTTTGCGATTTCGGACATCGCCTAAAACAAATCGAAATCCCTCATAATAGCAGCAGTTCGCCAAAGTAAACTGGCGAAACATAAGGTTATCCAACACCGTCACCTGAAACCCCTGTTCCAGAAGCATTGGCGTTAATACAGAACCAATATACCCCGCCCCTCCGGTGATCAAAATATGCATGCGATCCATGCATAGCAATTCGCCAGCATATTACCTATAAAAAATCTTCCTTTTTCCGACTTAAACAAGGCATTATCTGCCCTTTCTCGGCTTTCCTAAATAGCATTTCCAGGCACCAATAGTTTGCATTTTTTATCATGAATCGGGCATTTCTCGCATTGTCCATCCTTGCCTTTGTTCTGGTAGCCACTCTCGGATGGGGCTGGGTGCACCAACCTCCTTCCAATCAGGAATTACTCGCGAACTTTGCGAAGGCAAAAGATTTTGCCATGGGAGTGAAAAGTGTGCATGGCTGGCCGTGGTGGAGCCCGAACTACATGCAGGGCACTTCGCTCGCCCCGGCGTTCGCCACAAGTCTTACAAGCATATGGTTGTATCTCTGGTCTCTTGTTTTCGGCGAATTCATCGGCCCAAAAATTGCAGGTCTGCTTTGCGTGTTTGCGGCGGCGCTAACGATGTTTGCTTTTATAAGGCGCCTGACTTCCTCAAGCGGGGCCGCCTTTATATGCGGTGTTATCTATTTGCTGCTGCCCGGGATCTTTGTGCGCCTGGCTACAGTGGAGCACATGGGCATCGTCTGCTCCTTTGTTTTTCTGCCCGTGGTTTTTTATGGCTTACTGTGCCTTCTTGAGAAGCCCTCCATTTTATCGGCTCTTGGATGTGCGGCTGCTGTAGGATTACTGACGCTGACCTACGCGAAAATTGCCATTCTCGCTTTGCCGGTGCTGGTGTTGTTTATGGTATGGGTCTGGAGCGAACGTGTTCACTTCCGCCTGCCTGCACCACACATCCTGCTGATTGCGGGCGTCACGGCATTTTTGCTCGCAGTTCTCTTTAATCTGCCCGCATTGCGGGAAGTGCGATTTATGGCGCTTTTTGAGCTCAGCCCCTTTGAAGGTTGGCAGCATGCATTTTCCACAAAATCTGCAATCCTATGGGTGGATCGCGATTCCATTTTAAGCGAGGGGCTTCCTCCATGGTTTACTACCATCACCGCCAAAGGAGGCAGTTATATCGGGCTGATTCCTGCCCTCCTGCTAATCGTCCTGCTTCTTTTTCACAAAAATGAAATTTACCGCTCTCCGCTGGGATCGCTTTTTCGTTTGTTTGCTGGTCTTACGCTGTTTGCGCACTGGTTATCTTTCGGCCCCCTCTCCGTTATCGGCGGGCACTTTGAATTTCTGCAATATGCGCAAAATGTAGGGGCGACAACTGTTGTAATCGCCTGGCTTGTTCTGGCCTTCCAGATATGGCTGATTTTTCAGCTCTTTTCGAAAGACCTTCCGGGAAGAATCTTTTTCGGCGGTGTCGCGAGTCTTATCTACCTGATTGTTCCGGGCTTCCGCCTGCTGACACTGCTTCCCCTGTATTCGGATATTCGCGCTCCTCATGATTTTTACCACACCATCGGTATTTTCTGTGCGGCTGTCACAGTGGGCATTGCCGCGACCATTCTTCTTCACCTGATCCGTCAGACGCGATTGCGTCTCGTCGTGACGGTCGTAGCCATTCTCTTAATGGTGCTGGATGTTTCCGTTTATTTTCGTCCGTTTTTTCACTCTCCGCTAGAGGCAAATGTTTTCGCGGATTTTAAGAAATCCCAGAATTATCTCGCGAGCAGCAAATTACCCGGCCGCGTTTTTCCGTGCTCGGGAAGATACTTTTATCTTCTGACTCCTCTGATGTCTCACCGTGGACTTACCACCGAAGCATTCAGTGTTTATCTCAGCCAGCGCGGAATGAATTACCTGACGGTTGCGGCCCTGCATTCGCAGGAAGATATATTTGCCTTTTTTAACATTGCCGGGGTCTCCTATGTCCTGGTCGACAAAAATGATCCCGATACCCCTCAGGAGTACCAGCAGTTTTTGCGCAAACATCTTCCTGTTTGTGATGAAAACGACAGCTTTGTCATCCTGGAAAACAAAGCTACTCTTGCGCCCGCATTTTATGCGCGGGATTTTGTACAGACCGAATCCGAAGGTGTTAAAATAGCCGGAGCCGCGCTGGCGCTTTCAAAGTTTAACGTAGCCACGCTGAAAACAAAACCATTCCCGGCAAACGAAATGGGGCTTTCCGGCTTTTTATCTGAAAAAAATCTGAATCTCGATGAAGTGGCGGAACATGCGGAACATCCCGTCTTCCAGAAAATCGAGGCGGATAC
>JBDSIH010000239.1:0-2851 GCA_039918055.1 Chthoniobacterales bacterium | reverse complement strand
GCATATTGAAAGCGAGATCGAAGTGACCTTTGAGGCCCGGAACTGGTATCTTCCTGCCGCCCATGCGAATTCCCTGTATTTTGTCGAGCTGGGCTATTATCGCGATTCCGCGTGGCAATCCATTGGACGCTCGAACTCCATCCAGACTCCGCCGGATTGCATGAGTGAGGATGATTCGCTGGATTACGCTGCCCTTCCTCTGCATATCACTTTTCAACGAATGCTCGAAGAGCTGACCAAACTCAAAAATCCCGACGAGCCACTCATCACGGCCCTTTCCCGCCTTCGCAAAGAGGGCAAGCTTTCCGGACTCGACACGATTTTCCCGAACGAGGAAAGCATGAGTAAGGCTCTTCTTGAAATGTTACTGGGTCAGGATCTTGCCAAACAGATTGCGGATGGCGCGGTAAGCTCCGATCAGGCGGAAGCACTACTGCAGGAAAAATTAAGAACCACGATATCGTCCGGTAAATCCAGTGAGCTTTTCAATCTTACGGGTGAATCTCTTTCTTCCGGTCAGTTATTCAGTCTTCTGTCCTCATGGAATGAAGCGGGTTTTTCAAGCTGGATAAAAAGTTTGCCGGAAGCGCCGTCGATTAGTTCCTTTTCGGAATTTCGGGAGGCAGTATCCAGCTGGCTTGAGCATGCATCATCCAGTTGGTCGCCAGAAGCTTTGTCGAGCTGGTCGCTTTCCTCACTATCGAGCTGGGGTGGATCGGAAGGCTCTTCGTGGGAGGGATCGCGCGGATTCTTCATGAATGTGAATGCGGAAGTCATTTTTTACGGCGGCACTGATCCGCGCGCAAAAGTCTGGATCGATGGAGAGCCCATTCAGTTGGCGGCGGATGGAACATTCCGATATCATTTTCGTTTCGCCAATGACGACTATGAAATCCCCATCGTTGCGGAGTCTCCGGATGGTGTGGAAAAACGTTCGGCCACTCTCCATTTCAAAAGGCAGACGCAGACGTCCGGCGGCGTGGATGCAACTGCGCAGCCCCCTCACCTCATTCCTCCCATGGGGGCTAAGAAATAAAGTCGATGTCGAAGGCGCCTAATACGGTGCAAAAAACAACGGATGTATTACCGGAAGCATTCCTCACCTATCTGGATGCGGAACGCAATGTATCTCCCCGCACGCTGATTGCCTATAGGCACGCCCTTGCGGAATTTCGGACTTTCCAGCCTGAAACAAACTGGCGGGGTGCAACGCCTGATGACTTTCGCGCTTTTCTTTTTCATCTCATGAAAAAGGAACGGGCACGATCCTATGTACGCCTGACCTTTGCAGCATTGCGAAGCTTCTATCGGTTTTTAGTGGAGCGCAAAGGCGTGGAATCCAATCCGATGAAACTCGTTCAGATTCCGAAGGCGGAAAAAAAGTTGCCGGTCTTTCTAACACTGAAACAAATTGACGCTCTTCTTACTGCACCCCTGAAAGCAAAACAGGAAAAACAGGCACCCGCATGGCAGTCACCTCGGGATGCCGCGATACTCGAGTTATTTTATTCCAGCGGATTGCGATTATCAGAACTGGTGGCTCTTGATGTCCGGGATGTGGATACCATTACCGAAAGTGTTCGCGTATTCGGCAAGGGAAGCAAGGAGCGGATTTGTCCGGTTGGTCAGCCAGCCCTGGATGCCATCCAGAAATATCGCCAGGTGGCCGGAGTACACACCGGCCCGTTATTTATCAGTAAACTGCACAAGCGACTCAGCGGACGCTCCGTATGGGTGCTCGTGAAAAAATATCTCAAACTTGCAGAAATTCCTGTGCCCGCAACACCGCATAAATTACGCCATAGCTTCGCCACACATTTGCTTGATAACGGAGCGGATCTCCGCAGTGTGCAAACCCTGCTCGGGCATGCCAGCCTCAGTACGACGCAAATTTACACGCACGTTACGACAGAGAGGCTTAAAAAAGCTTACGGCCAGGCCCATCCAAGAGCCTGACCGTAAAAACTGTTTTAAAATGAGAAGTCGGATTATTCCGGCTTGCGGATTTTCTTTAGAAGAGGAAGGCCTGTTCTTTCGTTTTCAGATACTTCGTATCCCGCTGGGAGTGCATCAAGTGCTGCTTCTCCGGGAACAGATGCGAAATAATAAAGTGTTACTTCCTGGCCGCCTTTAAGTTTCTGAAGGCGTCCATGAAGGTGATAAGTTTTACCGCTTTTTTTGCTTTGTACAGTGTAGGCCATATAAGTTTTTATTTGAGATTGGTTAATCGGGGAAAATCTTAAACGAGTCCTGCTTTGCGTAAGGTTGCGTAAGCGCCGTTTTTGCTGATGGTCTTCAAGGCACGTGCAGTCACTTTGATTGTCACGAAACGTTTAAGTTCGGGAACCCATATACGTTTTGTATGAAGATTGGGCGTGAAGGTCCGCTTGACAACTTTTGTCACGTGCTGACCGATACCGCCCTTTTTCTTAGCAAGCCCTCGACGATGGATTCTGGATCCACTTCTTACGCCTACTCCTGTAATGTCACATTTCTTTGCCATAATCTAATTTACTCTAAAGGGAGACTGTCGTTGATATTCAGCCGCTTATTCAAGCCTTTTTCTTCAATAAATCCAAATCTCCGTCCACCATGATTTTTACGAGCTCGGCGAAACGCACCTTTGGCTCCCAGCCAAGTTCCGCTTTTGCCTTCGCCGGATCGCCGATAAGAAGCTCTACTTCTGCGGGCCGCTCATAGCGTTCATCGTATTTCACAAACTCCTGCCAATCAAGGTCAACATGGCCAAAAGCGTGCTCTACAAACTCACGAACCGTATGGGTTTCATTGGTCGCCAGAATGAAATCTCCGGGCTCCTCCTGCTGAAGCATACGCCACATTCCTTCGACAT
>JBDSIH010000238.1:0-3050 GCA_039918055.1 Chthoniobacterales bacterium | reverse complement strand
GATTAGCGGCAGCTATTTTCTCCCGAAGCATCAGGTCGCAGGCAGCACCCACGGCATAACCCATTCCGAGGCATTGTGCGGTGACACGTGCGGAGGCCAGAGCTTCATGCTCAGCGGACATACAGCGGCCGGCGACCAGAAGATTACTACTCTCCACAGGAATGAGCGTTTCGAAGGGAATGTCGTAGGTCTGATTGTCAAAATAAACGATTTTAACCTCTCCCGCCCCGTGTGCCTCGATCGGCCATGCGGAAAAAGTGGCGGCTCCTTTTGCCTTGGCGGCATTCATGACCTGATCATTGGTAAGACGCGTCTTGCCGACAATGGAACGTGTCTGGCGGATTCCCACCTGCGCGCCGGATTCCACAATATAGGATTTTTCAAAACCCGAGATGTTTTCCTTAAGGAAGGTCGCATAGCTACGGGATTGGATGCGGCCTTCCATCTCCGCGTACGTCATGTCCCCGCTTTTGATGCCGATCGGTGTGGACCCGTCGGGATACGTAATGCGCGTCATGTTGCACAGCACTTCATTTCCGTTTGGCATCGGGAAAATGTAAACGTGATGACGTGGCAGGTGATAACGCCCGGCCTTGTGCGCTTCGATGACTTTTTCATCGATAAAGCGCGGATCAATTTTCAGAAATTTCTGCATGTCCACGCCGCCCAGACGGAAGATCATAGTCGGGGTCTGCACGACGCCGTCTTTGCCGAAAGTCGTCTCGCCATGGAGGCGATGAACCACCTCCGCATCGCCGGAAGCATCAACGACAACGCGCGGCTGAATTGCAACGACGCCTTCCAGGCAGCGAACGATTAATGTCTCGACGTCTCCCGCTTCTGAACGAAATGCATCCAGGAATACCGAGTGATACAAAACCTGGACCTTCGCATCCTTTAAAAAGCGATCCGCGATTTCCTTCCAGATAAAACTGTCATGCGGCACAAGAACCGTGCGGCCAAAGGGAACGGGTTTGTGAACACCGCCAACCTTGCGCATAGCCTCGTGAAATTCTCCGGCAAATCCAAAAACAATCTGCTCGGGTTTATCGCCACTGCTGTGAAGGCCGCAAATCGTTCCGCTTAATCCCGCGACCGTGGCGCCGCCGCAAAATCCGTAACGCTCGATCATGAGCACTTCGAGTCCGCGCCGCGCGGCGGCAACAGCCGCAGCAAGTCCCGCAGCGCCACCACCGATAATACAAACATCCGGGCGCGCAATGATTGGCGCATCGTAAGCGGGGACGTGAAAGGTTTCCCGCTTTGTCATTTGGATCGATCTTTCTTCATCAGAATTTCGCAGACGATATTTTTTTGAATCTTTCCGACGGAAGTGCGCGGCAATACATCGAGAAACTCCACGCGCGTGGGGATTTTATAACCCGTGAGTCGACTTGCGCAGTGTTGTTGTACGATATCGGCGGTCAGATTGGTATCGGCTTTTGCCACTATGACAGCAACGACTTCCTGATCGCGTATCGGATCCGGAAGGCCCACCACGCAAACATCGATTACGTTTTCAAGAGTCGCAATCACGCTTTCGATTTCAACGCCGGAAATATTTTCTCCTGCGCGTTTGATGAGATCGTTTCCGCGATGCATGAAATAGAGAAAATCATTTTCATCCTGACGTGCCATGTCGCCGGTATAAAGCCATGTGCCATCTGCTTCGTGTCGGATTGTTATTTCCGTCGCTTCAGGATTTTTCAGATAGCCCGCCATGAGCGAGCGTCCGGGAATACCGCGAATGCAAATCTGCCCACTCTCCCCCAAGGCTACTTCTTTTCCCGCTTCATCGGTAACGCGGACTTCGTATCCGAGGACGGGACGCCCCATGGCGGCAAGATTCCGCGCTCCGGTCAGCGGACTCATGATTGGCAGTGAGCACGTTTCTGTCATCCCCCAGAGATGCTGGAGCGGCGCGTTGAAGCGGCGATGCCATTCCTCGTAAGCCTCTTCGCTCAGACCCTGTGCGAACGTAATATTTCGCATGCGGTGTTTGTTATCCGTGGGTCTTTCGGGCTGGTTGAGAATCATCCGCAGGGGTGCACTGAAGAGCGCGGCCATAGTCGCATCATGCGCTGCGGCCTGAATGAAAAACCGACTGGCGCTGAATTTTGAAAGGATGGTGACGCGGCATCCGACCATCAGCGAAGGCCAGAGCGCATGGCACTGCGCCGCCGCATGGAAGAGCGGAAGCGGAATCAGGTGATGATCGTCTTTGCGTAATCCCGTAGAAGCACGCAAGACTTCGCTTCCATAAATAAAATTCGTATTCGTGAGCATCACGCCTTTCGGGCGCGATGTCGTACCGGAAGTGTAAAGGAGTTGAACGGTGGAGGTCGCCGTTCCTTTTTGCGCGGGTGGTTCCGTTTTCTGACGTGCAAGTTCTGTCTCGTAAACAGGAAGCCCGGCGGGCAGAGGTGTGCCGGTATTGCAAATAATGATCGGCAGATTCGAAGCAGCCTTTACGTTTTCAAGCGAATCAGTGTCAGTAAAAATCAACCTGGATTCTGAATGCGAGAGTAGATAACTCAATTCATCAACCGTGCCTTTGGGATTGGATGGCATGACGACTGCGCCAAGATAAGATGCGGCAAGAATGAGCTGCGGATACGCAGGATGATTCGCGAGGTGGATATTGACGACATCGCCCTCGCTAATCCCCAGCTCCTGCAAAAGATTTGCGACCTGGTGAACACTTTGCAGAAATTCGAAGAAGGTCCAGTGCGTGACTTGTCCACCCGGAGCTTCGTATGCGAGCCAGGGGGAATCCGGTTGCTGCGCGGCGTGCGATGCGAGAACAGAATAGAGTGTTCGTGTTCCGGCAATATCCATGACTCAGACTTTTTTCTTTTTTGTCAGAAAGGCCGCGACACGTTCACGGGCTTCGGGTTTTTCATAGCACGCTTCAAATTCGGTGGATGCAACGTTATCCCACTTGTCATCGCGAAGTGGGGTCATGGTGCGAAGCAGTGCTTTCGTACGGGCGAGACCTTCGCCTGGCATTGTGGCAAGTTTTGCAGCGAGCGTTTCCACATGCGCCAGTA
>JBDSIH010000237.1:0-5985 GCA_039918055.1 Chthoniobacterales bacterium | reverse complement strand
TGCGCCGGGATTATTCGACATCCAGATAAACGGCTTTGGCGGCATTGATTTTAATAATCCCATCACCCTCGAAGACTGGCAACAGGCGGAGGAGCATCTTGCCCGCCACGGATGCACGCATTTTCTTGCGACGCTGATTACCAATGCCCGCGAAAATTATCGTGAGCTTCTGGGAAATCTAAAAATACTGCGCACCGATGGCTCCGGACTTTGCCGCGGCTACCACATGGAAGGCCCATTTTTAAATCCCGATTCCGGCACGCGCGGTGCCCACAACCCGGAGTGGATGACCGCCGCCGATCTCTCCATGCTAAAAGAGTGGCAGGAAATTTCCGGCACCGAAATTCGCCTTGTGACACTTGCCCCCGAGATCGACCCGAGCCGCTCGCTGGAATTTATCCGCACGGCAACGTCAGAAGGCATTCGTCTCTCTCTTGGCCATTCTCTCGCCATGGGAGAAATTCTGACTGAAGCCATTTCCGCCGGTGCGGGATGCTGGACACACCTCGGCAATGCTATTGGAAAACTAAGCGACAAGTTTGAAAACGTTCTCTTCCATGTTCTCGGAGAAAACAAAATTCACGCATCCCTGATTCCCGACGGCATTCATGTTCCGCCGCATGCATTTCATGCGATGGCGGAAGCGCTGGGCAATCGCCTTTTTCTTACCACCGATGCCATGAGCGCTGCGGGCGCTCCTCCCGGAAAATATCGTCTCTGCCAGCATGAGATCATTGTCGGCGAAGACCATATCGCTCGAACGCATGAAGGGCGACTCGCAGGATCTACGCTTACGCCATTTGATGCGGTATTCAATGCTGCCGCGATGACAGAAAAATCCTGGCCACTTTTCTGGGAAGCACTTTCAACGCGTCCGGCAAAATGGCTAGGGATCGATCATCGCCTTGCGGAGGGGCTGGAAGCGAGCTTCTGTCTGCTCGCTCCTACACCAGAACCAAAATTGCAGGCTACCTATCTTAAAGGCCGCCGCATTTTTGAAGCCTAAGCCTCCGCAAACACTTCGCGGATAAAAGCCAAATCGGCGGGCGTCAATTCGCGACCTGCCCCGGCGAGATTGCAGCGCGCCTGCTTTTCATTGCGGAAACCGGGGATGACGCAAGCCACGTGCGGATTGCTCAGCACATAGTTAATAGCAACTCCCGCGAGATCTTCTGTGGTGGCGCCGAAACGACTTTTTAGTTTTTCAATTTTTGGTTTCAGTTTGGCAAGCGACTCGGGTTGAAATTCCTCCCGGCCCTGGCGCGTATCGCCCGCTTCGAATGTCGGTGGCTTTGCCGCATCGTATTTATCCAGCAGAAGTCCTTTTGCAAGCGGTGCGAAAGCAACAAGAGAGAGATTTTCCTTTTCCATCAATTTATCCATGCGTGAACCCGGACGCACAAATTGATCATCCAGAATATGCGCCCATGTCTGCAAAACCTGCGGCTTCACGAGCGGAACGAGATGTTCAAACTCCTCGGCGGAATAAGCGGACTGCCCCTTAATGCGCACTTTACCCTCTTTTATCAGAGCGTCCATTGTCGCCACGGCCTCAGGAAGATATAGGTCATCGGGACCGAAATTCGCATGGTGAAAATAGAAAATATCCACATAGTCGCGCTTAAGATTGATGAGCGACTGCTCAAGCTGATGGCGAATATGCGCCGGTTCATAGACATGTTCCGCGGTGCCGGGGAAGTGGCCGACTTTCGTGGCGATGATTAAATCCTTCGCGGGAATTCCCAGTTTTTTTATCGCGCCTGCCAGCACACGCTCCGCACGGCCATTGCCGTAAACATCAGCATTATCAAAATGATTAACCCCCGCATCAATACCCGCCTTGATGCCAGCGAGCACTTCGTCTTCATCGACGTTCGCCCAGCCATTGGCAATGCCATTGACCCAATTCAGTCCGCCCAGCGTCCAGCACCCGAAACTGATTTCTGAAACTTCCAGCGAGGTCCCGGCGATTTTGCGGTATTTCATAAACCGGGATTATCGCAACTCGATTTACCTAAGTCCAGAGGCTAACAACCCGGTTTAATTCTTTTCAAAAACCGTGCGGATAAAAGCCATATCCGCCGCATTAAGTTCACGCCCTACAGCGGCAAGATTGCAGCGAACCTGACTTTCATTTCGAAATCCGGGAATAACGCAGGCCACGTGTGGACTGGCTAATACATAATTGATGGCAACTGCGGCCATATCCTCAATGCGCGACCCGAAGCGGGTTTTCAGCTTTTCGAGTTTCGACCGCAGAAGCGCGAGCGACTCCGGCTGGAAGTCCTCCTTATTATTGCGCTTATCCCCCGCCTCGTAGACGGGTGGCTTCGCGGGATCATGTTTATCAAGAAGTAACCCTCTGGATAATGGAGAAAAGGCTACAAAACTCAGGTTCCACTTCCTCAGCAGTTCATCCATGCGCGAGCCAGGGCGAATAAATTCATCCTCCAGAATATTCGCGCCCATTTGTAAAACCTGCGGGCGCACATAGGGAACTACGCGTTCGAATTGCTCGACAGAGTAAGCGGACTGCCCCTTGATACGCACTTTGCCCTCCCTGATCAGAGCGTCCATCGTTTCCACGGCTTCCGGAAGATAACAATCATCCGGCCCGAAATCCGCATGGTGGAAATAATAAATATCCACATAGTCGCGCTGGAGATTTACGAGCGACTGCTCAAGCTGGTGGCGGATATGCGCAGGCTCGTAAGCGTGTTTCGCCGTGCCCGGCAGATAACCCATCTTCGACGAGATAATCAGGTCGGAGGATTTTACACCCAGGTGTTTGAGCGTTCGCCCAAGCAGACGTTCGGAGCGGCCCGTTCCGTAAACATCGGCGTTATCAAAATGATTTACGCCCAAATCGATGGCAGCGCGGACACCGGCAAGGACCTCGTCCTCATTCACATTGGCCCAACCGGTGGATGCTCCATTGATCCAGTTCAGTCCGCCAATCGTCGCGCATCCGAAACTAACTTCGGAAACCTCAAGCGACGTGCCCGTGATTTTGCGATACTGCATCCCTGCAATTATCGCAAACGTCCGTTCAAGTCGAGCGGGCTATCAGATCGCCTTTTTGATCGCCTTCAGCTTCTCGGCATCTTCGAGCACCTTGTAATAATCATCGAGCGGGTAGCACCCCGAGCGAAGACCATTTCGCGGAGCCGTCGTGCAATCACTGAAAGTTCGGCAGATGAATTTTTTCTGCATCGCTTTTCCTTCCAGCGAATCCGCCGCGATATCGGGATAAGATAGAACCATGCGGCCAATTCCTACGAAATCCACCCAGCCTTTCGAGACATTGTGCTCCGCGACGTGTGGAAGAAATTCCTGCAGGTAGGAATATCCAGAACCAACCAGAAGTAGATTTGGGAATTTTTCCTTCAACTGACGGACGACATCGATCTGCCGCGCCACACCGACAAGCGGATCTTCCAGAAGCTGATAACCATCTGAAGGAGGATATGCCGCAGGGCGCTGGATATGCGGATTATAATAAGGACTTCCCGCACTAAGATTTACGAGTGTGACGCCCATGCCTTCGAGGAATGCAAGAAAGCGTTCCGTTTCCGTAAGGTCGTAGCGCGTTGGCTCTTCGGGATTGACGCCGAAACCATAATTATATGGAAGACATCCGCTGAAATCTTCGGGAATGCCGGGGCCGAGTTCGCCGGGCTGCGTCAATGCAGGATCGGGACGATAGGGCACGACATCAAAGGCGCTGAGACGTACGCCGATCGTAAGGCCTGGCACTTCCGCTTTAATGCCTTCGATGATTTCACGCGTCAGGCGTGTGCGATTTTCAAACGATCCGCCGTATGGGCCCGGACGCGTGTGCGCGCCGAGAAATTCGTGGAGAAGATAACCGTGACAATGTTTAACATCGACGAAATCCGCACCGACTTCATAGGCGATTTTTGCGGCCTTGATGTAATCCTGAACCAACTCGCGAAGCTGATCGTCGGTGAGGACTTGCGCATCACTCGTAACATTGAATTTTTTATCGAGAATCGGATGACGATACGCGACGAGGGAGTCCCAGCGGGTTTTCACCTCAGGGCGACAAAAACGGCCGGAATGCGTGAGCTGAAATCCGACGGAAAGATCATCGGTGTTTCCAAATTTTTCACGATGCGCAGTGACAAGCGCTTCACGCAGACTCGCGATGCCTTTTTTATTCTGCTCCTGGATGATGATCTGATTCGTGTTCGCGCGGCCATCAGGTCGCACGGCCATGGCTTCTCCACCCCAGATAAGTTTCGCGCCGGACTGGCCAAAGCGCTGCCAGCGACGGAGCATGATATCCGTCACGCCGCCAGTTGTCGTTCCGTCCCAGCCTTCCATCGGATGGATTGCCCAGCGGTTGCCGATGGTCTTTCCATTTACGACAGCAGACTGCGAGAGTGCGGATGTTCCGTCAACAGTCGGATAGTCGGAGGCCGGAAGCGTAATTCCGAGACTGTCGATGGTCTTCCGGAAATCGTCGGTGGTTTTTAAGGTGGCGAGACGCGCAATTTTGAATTTGGACATATGCTATGAGGGTAAAGTCTAGACGGCGATGGAAGCGACCATGGCATCGAGGCGCTCCTGGATATTCGCAAGGATGGCGACATCACTTTGCGGGCGCGGGGTTGCCTTCGGGTGCGTATCATCGCAGGAAAGCAGGCCGCGTAATTTCAGGAACTGCGCCGCATTATGCTTGTAAGCCGGAACCGGCGGGCGGAATGCGAGGAAGCCGAGATACTGGAGGAGATCATTCAGCGGGAAAAATTCCGCACGATTTTCTTTCCACATCTTATCGCGCAGAGCGAATGCTTCCGGATGGAATGCCGACAGACCGAGAAGGTAGTCGCTTCCGTAGATCACCATATCGATGGCGAGATCGTTACCGGTATAGACCTTGAAATCCGGGCGGACGCGGTCGCGCAATTCCAGACGCTGCCACTCAAGAACGCGATCCAGCGAGGAATGCTTGGAACCCTTGAGACTCGGGATCTGCATGAGCCGCTCGTACGTTTCGATGGAGTAGATTTTGCCAAACGGCACAAACATTTCGCCAAGTTCGAAACCAAGAAATGCCGGAGTAGCCTTGCCGAGTTCGGTATAAAGTGCGACGACCTGATCGTCGGACATTGCCTTGACCGGCGTGCACTGGAAAAGAATCGGCGTGCCGCCACGCTTGGTGATTTTTTCGATCTGCTCGAGATAAAGATCCTTAACGTCGCCAGGCTTTCCTTCGACAAATGCGCCCGCCACAAAGGGACGACCCGCAGAGACTTCCCTGGTAAGATCCAGAATCTTCACACGCTCGTCTTCGGTAAGCAGATTACTGTAGCCCGTATCCATATTCACCGAAGGCGTGATACCCGCATTCCAAGTGCGACTGAGAAGATTCGTGTAGGCTTCGAGATCGTGCGAACCATCCGCCTTGAAAGGGAGAAGAACGGCAGAGATTCCTTCAATGGTGCGGCCGGGCTTGATGCGGGCCACAGCGGCGGCTGCGGAAATGGAATAAGTGGTGGGCATGGCGATGAGAGTATCGGAAGTTTTATGCCTGGGTTAGAACAAGAAGCTTGAAAATAGCACAAAATCGTTCTTTTTTAGACACATGGCACGTCTCCTGGAAAATTACCGGGTATTTTCGATGGAACCTCAGGAGAGCACAGTCTCCGGAGGCTGCCGCATTCAGCGATTAGCACTTCATCGCCATTCAGAGCTTCTCCGCTCTACCGGCACGCATCGCCATTCGCATGACCAGATTCTAATCTACCTGCGGGGGGGTGGAAATGTACGCATCGGAGAGAATATCCATGACGTCGCAGCAGGAACGGTCATTCTCCTGCCCGCGGAATGCTCGCACCAGTTCATTCGGCATTCGCGGCGAAATCCCCTTTGTATGGTGGTGGATTTTCTCTCCGAGGAAAAATTACCGATCAGCATCCAACGGCCAGGAACATTCCGCATGTCCATGCTGCGAAAATT
>JBDSIH010000236.1:0-2823 GCA_039918055.1 Chthoniobacterales bacterium | reverse complement strand
GAAAAAAGAGGTTGTTTCTCTGCTTAATGAGGTCAATCACTACCTCATTAACTTTTTTCGCGGTCAGCTCCTTGTCAGCATGATTGACGGCGGGCTTCTTGCGATCGCCTTACTGATCGTTCGCGTGGATTTTGCCGTTCTGATCGGACTTGCCGTAGGTATCCTTGGGTTAATTCCTTATGCAGGGGTAATCATTGTCTGGATTCCGGCTATTCTGATTACGATTTTCCAATTCGGAGACTGGACGCACCCGATGATCGTGACGCTTATTTTCCTTGCGGTTTATAAGTTCGACAGCTTCGTGCTTTCGCCACGGATTGTAGGGGAGTCGGTCGGGCTGCACCCGCTTACAGTAATTATCTCCGTACTGGCGTGGAGCCTGATTCTTGGCGGGTTGCTGGGTGCCTTGCTTGCCGTGCCGCTTACAGCGACGATCAAAGTTGTTCTCAAGCGTTACTTCTGGGACAGAAGGCATCTTTCCATGCCAATGTAGAATGCGCCTATAAGGGCATCGTCTGATAGTTTTCGCAGAGATAAATTCTGATCCTGCGAACACCACCCGATTTTTCGGGAAAACTGATAGTCTCTATTAATGTCACGTGCTGAAAAGCGCCCTGAATGGTTTGTGGCAGTTCCGGCTCTTCGCAGACAAAGAGCGCGGATTTATCCACATAGGGATTGGTTGCTTTTAATTCGGTGAAGAAATCATCCGGCGCCTTTCCGGTTTCATAAAACTGTTCATAACGCGGCCAGAGTGCGAACTGACTTTGCATTGCCTGGGATTCTTTAACGAACACCGGCGGGAAATTCAGTGTCACCCCCTCTGCACGATTAAGCTGGTAGGAAAGAATTGATGCAATATCGGCATCTTGGGCGATCAGGAAAAGCGGTGTTGGTGCTTCTGTTTTTTCATGCTGCACGGCGGCGGCAATGTCTGGCCACGGGGTAGTAGTGGGGGAGAGATTCCAGACGGTGGCAATGGCGGCAAGAGGGAGAGCGGCCTTTGCGATGAATACCTGCCAGGCGGCAGCTTCGGACTCCATACTTTCCGCAAAAGTAATAAGGAGCAGGCACAGCGGAATCAGCAAAAGGATAGCGTGGGAAAATCCCAGCAGACACAGGTAAAGCCAGATACACCCGGCGGGAAGGCAGAATGCCAGAAGAACCCGGGCACGGATATGCAAACGCGCTCTGTGAAAGAGGTTAAAAAATACATATGCCGCCAGCAGGTAGAATAACGGGGTCAATTCTCCCGCTGCGTTTTGCACTGCTGAAAGAAGCGCAGGGATCGAAAAGTCCATCGCGGACTGCAGAGTGCCGGTGGCCAGCCAGATCCAGTCATGCTGTTGATTCCACCGAATGAGAATACCCAATACGATTATCGTGGGCGTAAGAAACGCGATAAATACAGGGCTCCAAATTCTTGCCCGGAATTTTCGCACGGAAAGAAGTGCCGCGATCATGGAGATGCTTATAAACACCATGGAGACATGCGTGAAAAATGCACAGCCTGCCGCAATCCCGGAAAGCATCCACCAGCCGCGCGACGTGTTTTCCTTTTCCAGTGCATGCCATCCGCTTGCGAAGGCGAGAAGGCCGAAAGCAAATGCGGGCATCTCCCAGCCAAGCCGGGTGGCGGTTTGATTAAATACGGGGAGACAATTCACCGCAACGACCGGAAATATGGCCAGCCATCCCTTTAAATGTTTTCGGGAAATTAAAAACAAAATGCCACTGGCCATGAGCGCAAAAAGCGGCATGAAAAGCCGCAGGCCGATAGCGGATATTCCGAAGCATTTTGTGGATAGCCAAACAAGCAGGGGAAGGCCACCTGGCGCGTCGTAGTAAGCCAGGGCGGGGTGTGTGCTGCACAGATACCAGTACGCCTCATTTGGCTGAACCTGAAAATGCTGACAGGCCCACAGGCGTAGAGCTGTAAGCAGGGCCAGAAGTAAAAATAGAAGTTTAGTCGGCTTCATGCGGGAATCCAGTCGGGATGTGCGGCATAGAGGGTAGGCAGATAACGTGTGCCCAAGTGTTTCCAAAGGGATTGTAGCGCGGTAATGACGAGCAGGCTCAGCGCGCTGCCAAGAAGGCATGAGATCAGAATATCACTCGGCCAATGCGCTCCCACATAGATACGGGAATAGCCAACGATCAACGCAGGAAAAAAACATAGCCAGCCCCAGCGGCGATAAAAAAGCGCAAGGATGGTGGCGAACGCAAAATTATTTGCCGCATGGCCGGAGGGAAACGAGCGCCCTTGCGGAAGGATGACTCCAGGCGCGGAGTAGGTGATTTCCAATGGAGAAAAAAGAGCCAGGAATTTAGGTTTATTTTTTGGAAGCCGGGCCAGGTCGGGTTCGCGAACTTCCGTAAGCACATCAGAGGGCCGGGGGCGATTCACCAGACGCTTTCCAAAATTAACGGCTATTCCGTCAACGACGAGCAGGCAAAGCGCCGCGGTAATCAGCAGCGAGCGACCTCTGAATCCTCCAAAGAAAAAGAGTGCGATGCCGGCAACTACAAGCAGGGGCACCCACAAGGGGGCGCTGGAGGCAATGGCCATCACATAATCCAGAAAAGGATTTGTCCATTCCCGGTTGATAATCAAAAGAAGAGATTGATCCATCGTTAAGTTGCAGCCACCTTCATTGTTCGATGAAACACAGATACGGCCATGTTTTCACCTGTTTTTTTGGAATGATTTCGCTGTTGGCCTCTCCGGGACTGCATGCCGACGATTCCGCCCGACAAATCATGGAGCGTGCGCGCCTCAATCAGGTTACGGAACCAGCCCGACTTCTCGCCCGCCTTCGCACT
>JBDSIH010000235.1:0-4104 GCA_039918055.1 Chthoniobacterales bacterium | reverse complement strand
CGCTGACAGGCGCATCGAAAAGCCCGGACAGGTAAATCGCCCGCTCGCGATCATACCTCACCTCTGCATAGGCCGCCACTGCGCCGAATAGTGAAACGGGAATCAAAAACATCGGCAGAAATATCCGCCAGCGTTTTTTCACGAGCATATAGCCCACCGTACTCAGATAGCTCAGGACGAAAACAAAGACAAACAACACCAGGTAAAGCCCATACCAGGAATAAATTCCATGTCTCGCTGAGGAACGCCCGTGTGTGCCTTCATAGTAGATTCCCGCCATCGAAAGAATACTCAACACAAGCGGCAGCGCGACCATGATTCCAAAGAGCTTCCAGTGCCGCTTCGCAAGTGCATACAATGTCATCCCTGCGTAGCTAAGAAAAACAGCCAGCAACATAATCATGCGGAAGTGTACTTCCATATCCTTACTTTTTCACCGGCACGCTGAATTGCTGCGCCCAGATTTGATTGGCATCCGACACGGCGTGCAGATCAGGCACACGTTTCTGTGCACTGGTGTAATCCTCCATGGAGGCGGAGTATTCGACCTGTGTCCTTAACCCTTTAGGATCCACGAAGCTGAAGGATACGCCCTTCGGAGAGGCTGTGGCACTCCATGACCATCCGGCGCCCAAGACGGGGCTCACCCATTCTGAGCGACTATTTGCCCAGCCGATTATTTGCGTTCTGATGGTGATACACCGCTCCTTCTTCATTTCCGGCGTGGAAAAGGCAAACTCGGCAGGATCATAAAACAGCACGTAAAGCCGCACTTTATTCCCGGTGGTATAGACGAGCGTTTCATTGATGGCCGTGACCTTATTGCGTTTGATTTCCGTCTGGCGAAGTACAAAAACTTTCCCAACCGGCGGCTCGGCCTCGATGGAATAACTCTTAATACCAAGGAAATCCGCATTCACATATTCCGCTTTCTGCCAGACATTCGTCTGCGAAAAACAGGTTTGGCTGAAAGCAAACAGCGCGATTAGCGCGAGGGGGGTTATTCTCATCATAAAAGGCAACTCAGTCTTTATAAATTGGAGGGACGTGCGTCGTCACGTCTCATTTCAGATTGCCGCTTGCGGCTCGCCTACTGCTTCAGGTGCTTGTCGAAAATTTTGCTCATGCAATTCCCCGGCGGCCTCGGTGAGGCAGCCCTACCTTTAGGAATCTCCTGAATGGCGTTTTATATTTAAAGTTCGCGGGGCAAGTATGTGGTTTCCGGATTCGCAGCGAAAATCCTCCTGTGGCGGGACGACTTCCACCGGGAGTCGCTGCCGATGCTGCCTGAAACACCTATTGCTTCAGGTGCTTGTCGAAGAACTCTTCCATCGATTTGTAGATGGCTCCGGGATTGGGGGCGGAGGGTTGGCCCGGGACGACGGAGTGCAGACGGTGGCCGCCATTTGCCACGCTGATGAATTCCACGGGGGCGCCGGCTTTCTGCATGGCATCGACAAATGTTTTGCTCTGCTGGTAGGAGACGATGGGGTCCTTCTCGCCATGCACCACGAGGAAGGGCGGCATGTCTTTATGCACGTAAGTGATCGGGCTGCCCTGCGCGTAGAGTTCGGGATTCCCGGCAAAGGGTTTGCCGAAAAGCAGCTCCGCTAACTTCATTATGGCGAGTCTGTCCTGTTCGGGAATATTGTCTACGCCGGCGGTAAAGGTGCCATCCCGAAAATCCGTGGGCCCTGAAAAATCCACGACGGCCTGCACTTTGCTGCTCACACCGGGGTAGCCGCCCCTGCCTTCAAACTTCGGCTGATTCTCCGTAGCTCCGAGGAAGGCGACAAGATGCCCACCCGCGCTGATACCCCAGACGCCGATGCGGTTCGGGTCCACGTTATACTTTTTTGCATTTGCGCGCAGCCAGCGGATGGCGAGTTTGCAATCCTCGATCTGCGCGGGCCATTTCGCTTCGGGAGATAGTCTATACTCCGCACTGACAGTGAAATATCCCTTGGGCGTGAAGGTCTCTGCGAGATTTAATTTGTAGTCGCCACCCTTCCAGCCGCCGCCGTGGATGTAGATGATGCCGGGCATGGGCAATTTTGCCGGGCGTGTCGGCCATGCGAGCTGGGCGTGGAGGTCGCGATCCCCGCCCTTGCCGATGACGACATTTGCGATCTGCAGGTCGGGAGTCTTTGCATAAGTCGGCGATCCCTGCGGCGAGGGCGAGACGATTGGGATGATGGAGGGAAGCGGTGTCGGCGACGGATCAGGCGAAGCCTGCACGTCGGGACCAGCCGGTGCCGATGAGTCCATGACGCGATACAGAATTTCTTTTTTCTGAATGATTTGCTGGCGACTAATAGACCGGGGAGCGTAGAGCTCAGCACTCAGAGCCGGCACAGTATGAGGATCAGGCGTAGCAACAGAACCTGGCGTAGCTTTCAAATCAGGCGCCTGCTGTTGGGCGATACAGGCGCTAGCGATGAACAGAAATGCGAACGCGTGAAGTTTCATAAATAAGAAAACATTAGTTTTTGAGATGCTTTTCAAAAAACGCCGTCATCTGCGGGAAGATGTAACTCCAATCCGGCGTGGCGGGAGGTTCGCCGGGTTTAGCATGCAAGCCATGATCGCCATTCTCCACGGTGATAAATTGCACATTCGCGCCGACCTTCTGCATTGCTTCGACGAAAACCTTGCTCTGCTCATACGGTACCATCGGGTCCTTCGTGCCGTGGACAATCAAAAACGGCGGCATGTCCTTGTGCACGTAAGTGATCGGGCTGGCCTGCGTCCAGACTTCCGGAGCTTCGCTGTATTTTTTAGCGAAGAGCTCCTGCGCAAGCCCGTACGTGCCATCGCGCAGATCCGTCGGGCCAAAAAAATCAATGACCGCCTGCACCTTGCTGCTCACATCGGGGTAGCCGCCCGTGCCTTCGAGTTCGGGGTGATTTTCCGCGCTGCCGAGCAACGCGGCGAGGTGCCCGCCTGCACTGCCGCCCCAGATGCCGATGCGGTTCGGGTCCACATTATACTTTGCCGCATTCGCGCGCAGCCAGCGCACGGCGAGTTTGCAATCCTCGATCTGCGCGGGCCACTTCGCTTCGGGCAGTGTGCGGTATTCGCACGACATGGTGAAATACCCCTGACTCACGAATTGGCGCGCGCCATTCGGCTCATACGCCGCATTTCTCCATCCCCCGCCGTGAATACTGATGATCGCTGGCATGGGCGTCTTCGGTGGATTTGTCGGCCAGTCGAGACGTGCATGCAGATCACGGCCTCCGCCCTTCCCGATCACCACATGCGCCGCCTCCCAGCCGGCCATGCACGGCGTAGGCGATGGCGCGGCAGGATCCGGCGTAGCAACAGAAACCGGCGAAGCCTGCTGCGCGAGACACACGGCGGCGATCATAAAAAAAGCACTGAAAGCGAGAGGGCGTTTCATAGTCATTTATAAAATGAAAGCGTAACGATCCGCTCCGCGCTGTGCAAAGAGGGAAATGGAAATCTGCGACTTCCCGCTTATACTTTTGCGGGCAAGGGCTTGGCCGCGATCGGCGCGGCGAGGCGGAGATCCTTGAGCGTCTCGCTCAGGAGGCGCAGCGGCTTTGGCACGCCCTTGTATTTTTTACCCGTCTTGCGCACCTGTCCCCGCATGACAAGATTCTGAAGTTTTTCATACGTCCGCAGGCGCAACATTTCCTCGCCGCCATTGGCCGCATTGCGCAATCGCAACGCCGCATGGATGATCGTAAAAAGCGCCTTGAATTCATAGGAAGCAGGAAGCGAAAGCGCGACGATCAGCTCCTCGGTAATATTATCCGGTCCCTGCCGGGAGAAAGTTCTAAAGCTTGTCTGCATGGAGACAACGATATCACAGATTGGCGAAAAGTCGCCCACCGATGCCGCGCTTCTCTGTAGGATGCCCGGTTTATTTTCTGTCAGGCTTCGGGAATATGTATTTTGCCTGTGCGATATTTATCCAAAACGGCTTCCACGTCGGGTCGATTTTTTCCGCAGGGTTTGCGGGCTTTGGCATCACGTAGTACCAGTCCCCGTCGCCTTCGTGCTTGAGGATCGTGTAGTATCCGGGCGCGGTGCCATTTTCATCGGTGATAAAAATGACTTCAAACGTCTTCCCGATTT
>JBDSIH010000234.1:0-2614 GCA_039918055.1 Chthoniobacterales bacterium | reverse complement strand
GCGTTGTGCTTCACCACCGCTGAGCGTAGGACTTGGCTGACCGAGCTTAAGATAGCCAAGGCCAGTCTCTACGAGAAGTTTGAGAGGATCGCGGATTTTAGGATTTGTCGCGAAAAATTCGGATGCTTGTTCGATCGTCATTTCCATGACATCGCCAATGGATTTTTCATTGAGCAGAATTTCAAGCGTCTGCTGATTGTAACGTTTTCCTAAGCAATCCTCGCAGGGCATGTAGCTCGTAGGCAGGAAATTCATCTCCAGTTTAATGACGCCCTGGCCCTGGCAGGCTTCGCAGCGTCCACCTTCGTTATTGAAGGAGAATCGACTTGCGGTATATCCACGCACTCGCGCTTCGGGAATTTGTGCGAAATATTTTCGTATTTCGTCAAAGACCTTGATGTAGGTTGCAGGCGTGGAACGGGAGGTCTTGCCGATGGGTGATTGATCGACTTCCAATACCGTTTCCAGCAGTTCATAACCCGTAATGCTCGTATAGCTGCTATCATGCGGCGCGCGCTTGCGGGATCCCTTTAGCGCGTTTTGCACGGCGGGGAGAACGACTCCACGGATGAGAGAACTTTTTCCGGAGCCGGAAATTCCAGAGATAACCGTGAGACGATTTATTGGAATTTTTGCATCGACGTTTTGAAGATTGTGCTTTGTCGCGCCTTTGACTTCCAGCCAGCCTGGACAGTCCTTCAGGCTGCGACGCGAACCCTGTATAGGATGCTTTGGAGGATTTTTGAGGAATTGCGCCGTCAGGGAATTCGGATTCTTTAGAACTTCCTTGTACGTTCCCATGGCAATGATTTCTCCGCCATGAATTCCGGCACGCGGACCGAGATCGATGAGGAAATCCGCGCGGCGCATGGTTTCTTCATCATGTTCCACAATGAGGAGGGAATTCCCGTTTTTGGACAATTTTTCCAGTGCATCCAGGAGGCGGGAGTTATCCCTCGCATGAAGACCGATGGTGGGCTCATCTAGCACATAAAGAACACCGCGCAGATTGGAACCAAGCTGTGCCGCAAGACGAATGCGCTGACTCTCTCCGCCGCTTAAAGTTTTGGCTGAGCGGTCAAGGGAAAGGTAGTCCAGGCCAACCGTCTGCATGAAACGCAGGCGCTGGGTGATTTCATCGATGATATCACGGGCGATAATTTTTTGATTTTTCTCCAGAGGCAGCTTTGCAAATTCCACTTCGGATTCGGTGACGCTGTTGTGAAGAATTTCCGCGATGTTGCGGTTTGCGATTTTTACATTACGCGCAGAGGAATTGAGGCGACTTCCCTGACATTCCGGACAGACGCGTGCTTCTCCTTCATCGATGGATTCGTGCGAACGTTCTTCAGCAAGTTCGGTTTCGAGTGGCGTCTCGCCCTCGGTGGAGCGGTAGTCATCCCATATCTCTCCGAAGCCGCGGCAATGCGTGCACCATCCATGTGGGGAGTGGAACGAGAAGAGACGGGGATCGAGCTCCTCAAAGGCGCGTCCGCAACAGGGACAGGTCATCTCGGTGCTGAGGATTGTTTCCGTCTTCGTGGAATCGACAAGCTTGGCCGTACCTTTTCCAATTTCGATGGCCTGTTTAACAAGGGCAGGGACGGCTTTATTTTCGTCTTTTTCGATGATTCCGATCAATACATCGATCGTGTGTTCCTTATAGCGCTCAAGACGCTGGAAGTTTTCTACTTTGATGGTTTCGCCATCGACCAGAAGCTCTGCAAATCCGCGGCGTTCGGCCCAACGCGCAATATCGGTATGGTAACCCTTCCGCGCTTTGACAAGGGGCGCATAAACTCGCACTTCGCCTTTTTCCACCAATGTTTGCGTATGGGAAACAATTGCGCTTAGCGTTGTTTTTTCGACAGCGACATTACATTCGGGACAAAATTGCGTTCCGATTTTTGAAAACAGAAGGCGAAGGAAGTGATGAACCTCGGTAATAGTTGCGACGGTGGATTTCCCTCCGCCGCGGGTTACGCGCTGCTCGATGGCGACACTCGGCGGCAAGCCTTCTATGGAATCGACATCCGGTTTTTCGAGTTGCTCGACAAACTGGCGCGCATACGGCGACATGCTGTCAAGAAACCGGCGCTGTCCTTCTGCGAAAAGAATATCAAATGCGAGAGTTGATTTTCCGGAACCGCTCAGTCCGGTAACAACTACCATCTTATCCCTCGGAATATCGATGGAGATATTTTTGAGGTTGTGCTCCCGCGCTCCGCGAACGCGTATAATGCGATCATGGATGACGGGCGGTAATTTTTCTTTCTTTTCCTTTATGCGCTCGGCCGCTTTGGCGGCCGAATTCAGCATGGGGATAAGATAGCGTCCGGTATGGGATGCGGAGACTTTTGCGACTTCTTCGGGTGTTCCTTCCGCAACAACTTGCCCTCCATGAATACCGGCTTCCGGCCCCATATCCAGAACCCAGTCGGCGGATTTGATGACTTCGAGATTGTGCTCGATCACCACGAGGCTGTTTCCCGTCTCGACGAGCCGCTGGAAGACTTTCAAGAGATGCGCTACATCGTCGATGTGCAGTCCTGTTGTAGGTTCGTCAAGAATGAGAAGGCTCTGTCCCTTGCGATGCTCGAGAAGATGGCGGGCG
>JBDSIH010000233.1:0-12322 GCA_039918055.1 Chthoniobacterales bacterium | reverse complement strand
CAGGGTGGCAAAAAGCACGGCGGGAAAAATCTTTAGCAGTTCGGGAGGTAGTAGGCTTGATTTCATGACTTCCATGGATTAATCAGACAGTTTTCCAAAATCAATCCTTTCGCACGTTTTTTCATGTTTAATATATTCCGCAAACACCAGCGAGTCCTAATGATACTGGTAATTGTCACCATTGTCTCCTTTGGATTTTTCTATGACCGCTACTCTCCAAAGGGCCCTATCGGCACCAATGATGTAGGTAAAATGTATAACCGTACCATCCGTACCGGAGATATGGATCGTGCGCATCGTTATTTGCAGCTCGCCATTTCGCTGGGGATGATGGACATGCTTCAGGGGCTGATGATTCACTCGTCGGACGAAGAGAGCATGGCGCTCGAGTTTTTTGAAAATCTCGAAATCGTACGTCACGAAGCGAAGGAATTCGGTATTGAGCCAACAAACAACCAGATCATGGAAGGAATCAAAACCCTTCCGACTTTCCAGTCAAACGGGCAGTTTGATTATGAAAAGTATAAGAAGTTTGTGGATCCGAATCAGTCCAACCGTCTTGCTCCGCTTGGTTTTTCCGAAAAGCAGATTGAAGATCTGGTGACGGATTCCTTAAAGCTGACCCGTCTGCGTGAACTAATCAGCTCTCAGGTATTTATCGGCGCTGCTGAAGTTGACCAGACCCTGAAGATATTTCAGCCGGTGGATGTGCAGGTCATCCGGATCAATCTCGCGGATTCAGCAAAAAACATTACGGCCACCGATCAGGATGTGATGCGTATTTACGAAGAGAGCAAAGCTCAGTTGAAGACCGAGGAAACTCGTGTGGTTAAGTATGTGAAAATTGATCTGCCGGCCGGATCCTCGGATTTAAAAAATAAAAGCAATCTTGAGGCATTGCAGAAATTATCCGATGCCGTGACGACCTTTGTGGAAAAGGCGCGACAGGGAGGCCTGGATGAAGCTGCCAAAGCTTCTGGCTATAAAGTTGAGACCACGCCTGAATTCAACCAGGCTGGTAAAGTTCTCACAGGCAGTGCCAAAACCGATCTTCCGCTTTCCGATATTGCGGCGGAAGCTTTTCGACTGGAGGCGGTAGCTTCCATCAGTGACGCCATTCAGGCGGGAAATTCCTTCTATGTCCTCGCACTGGATAAAATAACACCATCGAGAGAGAGAACGATTGAAGAGGTTCGTCCTGTAATTCAGGAGAAAATTAAAAATGATTCCGCCCGCAAGAGTATGGGAATCACCGCACAATCCTCTGTGGAGAAGATCCGACAGGCGATGAAAGAGGGTAAATCCTTTGCGGACGCGGCAAAGGCTCTCGGTTTGCCTGTGCAAACTATCACGGGCGTAATGCCGTTTTCCACTTCTGAAACACCGGAAAAGGAAAACTCCGAATCTCAGGCTTTTGCAGCATCCACCATCTTTCTTCGCGATGGGGAAATGAGTGGGTTCGAAAAAGCGCCATGGGGTGGCTTCATCACATTACTCTCCCGGCGCAATCCGGTAGATGCTACTTTGCTTTCATCGAGGAAACCGCAAATTGAAAAAGATCTGCTTCGTAATAAGCAGGCGATTCTTTTTGCCGAATGGTTTCAGTCCGCCCGCAATGCGGCTGATATCAACGTGCAGCAGCATCGACGTTAGGCGATGTCTGGCGATGCCGCTGCTCAGGATCTGTTTGACGATGCGAGTGGAGATATCGCCGTCGGAGATCTGGATGCCGCTGTAGAAAAATACCGTCGCTGCACGGAGCTGCAGCCGGATTATTTTGATGCCTGGCATGCTTTGGGAATGGCATTGATGAAGACTGGAAAGTATCCTGAAGCCATAGAGGCGGGCCTGAAATCCGTGGAGCTTCACCCGAACGACCAGCTTGCATGGTCGAGTCTATCTTTGTTTTATGTAAGAAGTAACCAGATCAAGGAGGCGGAAGCCGCCGGCGCCAAGGCGCGCATCCTTTCCTGGGGAGGAAAATTCCGTAAGGAAGAAGGCTGAAAAGCCTGCTGATTCGATTTTAATAAGGTCTCAAATACGCTTCGGATGAACAAAACTGCATTTTTTATCACTACGGCAATCGACTACACGAATGCCGCCCCGCATATCGGACACGCCTACGAAAAGGTTCTGGCTGATACCATTGCGCGTTATCAGCGGTTGCGCGGGAAGGAAGTGTTTTTTCTTACCGGAGTTGACCAGCACGGACAGAAGGTAAAGCAGGCGGCGGAGCGCGAGGGCGTGGAGCCGCAGGTATTCGCGGATACGGAGACGGCAAAATTCCTGGAACTCTGGAAGCAGCTCGGCATTTCCTACGACGGATGGGCGGCGACAACGGATGCGCGGCATAAGCGCGTTGTCGGGAAAATTCTCCAGTCTCTTCACGACAAGGGCCTTCTCTATAAAGCTAAGCACAGCGGTTACTACAGCGTGCGACAGGAGCAATTTCTGACGGATAAGGAGCGTGATGAAAGTGGAAACTTCGGTCCTGAATGGGGAGAGGTTGTCTTGATCGAAGAGGAAAACTGGTACTTTAAATTAAGCGAATACAACGCATGGTTCAGCGCCTTTCTTGCCTCGCATCCGGATTTCATCACGCCATCATTCCGAGCTACCGAGGTGGCCAACGCCGTTGCTAAAAACTCCGGTGATCTTTGTATCTCGCGTCCCAAGGCACGGCTTGCATGGGGGATTGAATTTCCTTTCGATCCCGAATTTGTCACCTATGTGTGGTTTGACGCATTAATTAACTACATTAGTTTCGCGGGCTATCTCTCCGAAGGAAATGACGGTTTTCCTGATTTTAAAAAACTCTGGCCGTGTAATGCGCATGTAATCGGAAAAGATATTCTTGTTCCCGCGCACGGAATCTATTGGCCAGCTATGCTCAAGGCGATCGGGTTTGAAGATGATCAGATGCCAAAACTTCTTGTCCACGGATGGTGGAATAATCGCGGGGCAAAAATCAGCAAGAGTCTAGGTAATACGGTTGATCCCACCTTGCTTACGAAGCAATACGGTACGGATGCGTTGCGGTATTATCTCATGCGGGATATTGTGATGGGGCAGGATTCGGACTTCAGTGAGGAACGCCTGATTATTCGCTACAATACGGAACTCGCGAACGGATTGGGGAATCTTCTAAACCGTACGCTGAATATGGCGCAGCGTTATCGCGAAAGTAATCTGCCTCCTGCAGGAAATGCACATGCGGATATTGAAGCGGAACGCGCCACAAACCAGACTGCCGTTCAGGATTACTGCAAGGCGATGGATGCTTATCAGATTCACGCCGCTTTGGATGTTGTCGGAAGCGTGGCCACCCGTGCCAATGGTTTTGTGGAAGCTACGGCTCCCTGGAAGCTCGCCAAGGATGAAGCGCAGGCACCCCGTCTCGACGCCGTGCTGGCCTATCTGGTGGAGAGCGCCCGTCTTTGTGCAAGCCTCCTGTTGCCGGTCGTTCCTGAATCCGCTTCGCGTATTCTCGAGCAGTTGGGGCTGGATGCGGTGAGCCTGTCGGGTTCCGAATTTTCTGTGGCTTTCGAAGGCATGCATAAAACCGGTGCGGCGCAGCCGGTTTTCCCAAGAATCGAAACAACGGAAGCGAATGCCTGAAGATCCGGAAGAGCGTAGTTTTGCGAAGCGGATTCGAAACTCCCTGGAGTATATCGGACTTCACCTTGTAGAAATCAGCGTTCCTCTTTTTCCGCTGTCATGGCTTCGTATTCTTGCACGTGTGGCGGGCTGGGTGATGTATAATGCCGATTCCCGCACCCGAAAAGTTGCGCTGGCGAATCTGACGGCGGCTTTCGGCGATACGAAAACCCCTGAAGAAAGAAAACGCATTGCCTGCCGATCCATGCAGGTATTTGCGCAAACGATGCTGGAACTTTTCTGGTCACCCAATTTTTCCCGCGAAAAATA
Source organism: Chthoniobacterales bacterium (assembly GCA_039918055.1). Lineage (GTDB taxonomy): Bacteria > Verrucomicrobiota > Verrucomicrobiia > Chthoniobacterales > JBDTJR01 > JBDTJR01. The sequence goes on along the minus strand of JBDSIH010000233.1, from coordinate 8,395 downwards.
CCAGCGCTATGCTTCGGTGGAAATGCTCGGCGATGGTAAGCCGCCGGAGGGCGCGGCCATTTATTACTGTCACCATTTTGCAAATTTTGAATGGCTGAGTTTCACCTCCTCATACGCCATTATTTCGGGAATCGTTATTGCCCAGCAATTCGAAAATCCAAGGATTGGGGAAATATTCAATCGGTTGCGCTCTCTTTCTGGCCATGAAGTCATTGCGCAGGAAAAAGCGCTGGTACGAATGTTTAAGCTTCTTAAAGGAGGTGGGAAGTTCGGTGTGCTGACCGATCTCGTTCTAGACCCACGCGCGGGAGGCGTGATTATCGAAGCATTTGGGATGAAGATGTGTGTCACGCCTCTAACCGGGGCGCTGGTAAAGCGAACCGGCGCCCGCCTCGTTCCGTGCGAATGCCTGCCCGGACCCGATGGACGCTATATCATGCGCTACCATGCGCCACTGGAAGTTTCTTCGGACGCGACAGAAGCTCAGATTATCCAGCAATGCTGGAGCGCCCTCGAGCCTTCGATCCGGGAGCATCCGGAATGCTGGCTGTGGGGATACAAGCATTGGCGCTTCAGGCCGGATGTGGGCGGGGAGAATTATCCATTTTATGCGGTGCATGCGGGACATTTCGAAAAACTTTTAAAACGCCAGACACAAGCTCATGAAAAAACGCTATAAGATTTTACTTAATCCGACAGCGGGTGCTTCCAATTCCAAAAAGGTTACCGAAGACGATATCCGAAATGCATTTCGCAAATATGATGATGAAGCGGATATTCATCTTTTGGCGGAATCGGATGACATTGCGGATTTGATTACGAAAGCGGAAAGCGAAGGTTTTTTTGCAATCGTTTCCGCAGGTGGCGATGGTACGCTGAAATCCATTGCGATTGAACAAATCGGACGCTCGCTTCCGCTGGGTATTCTGCCTTTAGGAACGTATAATAATACGTCCCTGAATCTCAAAATTCCTTTCGATTTTGAAAAGGCGGTTGAGAAAATTTGTCACGGAAATGTTGTTGAAATAGATGTCGGGAAAGTATCCGGAGGTGATTATTTTTTGGAGGCGGCGGGAGCGGGGATTGATGCGGCGTTATTTCCCTTTGGGGAACAAATTAAGTCCGGCCGTTTTCATCGATTTGCCGAGGTATTGCATATAGCCTTAACGTATCGTCCCCGTAAAATGACGCTCCGGCTGGTGGATCGCACCGGTACGGAGTTTGTTATCCGCACAAAGGCAATTTTAGTTTTGGTGGCGAATGGCGTCCATTATGGCTCGAATATTGAGATCGCACCGGAAGCTTCGCTCTTCGACGGATTACTGACCGTCAAAGTAATGAGCCGTTTTGGGGTGCGGGATGTGGCGCGTCAGTTTCTGACAACCTTTCTGCCGCTTAAGCCGTCATCTCCAAAAATTGCCACCTACGATGTGCGCTCCGTGCAGATAGAATCGCGCAGCAATGTTCCTTTTCATGTGGACGGCAAGGAAGCGGGAGATCTGCCTGCTTCATGTGAAATTGTACCGTCCGCATTGAAGGTTATCGTATAGACGAAAGCTAAACTTTTTCCGGCTGGGCATTGCCTAGAAGTCCGGCCGGCTTCAGCAGCAGAATAAGAATCAAAATTCCGAAAGCTATGGCGTCGCGATAGGATGAGATGTCAGAACCGCCGGCAAAGGTTTCTACAATTCCCATTATAAAACCTCCAAGGGCCGCGCCTGGGATATTTCCAATACCGCCAAGCACCGCTGCGATAAATGCCTTAATGCCCGGCATGGTTCCCATCATGGGCTCGATGGATTGAATGCTCATGCTATAGAGAATGCCTGCTGCGCCCGCCAGGCTCGAACCAAGCGCAAATGTCCATGAGATGATGCTATTGGGGTTCACGCCCATCAGGGCAGCAGCCTGTGGATTCATGGAAAGTGCGCGCACAGCGAGTCCAAAGCGGGTCTTCATGACGATGAAATGCAGCGTTATCAATAAAACGCCGGTGACGAGCAAAACAATGAGATGAGTGCTGGAAATTGACAGGCCTTTGGTAATGGGTATCTGCACGGTACGGACCAATTCAGAAAAGGGTTTCTGACTCGCCCCAAAAACAATCTGACCGCCATAGGAAAGCAGCAGGGAAACTCCGATGGATGTGATGAGAACGGTTAGCTTCGGGTGGTTGCGTAGCGGGCGGTAAGCCAACCGCTCGATGATGACTCCGGTTACCGCACAGATTGCCATGGCGGCAATCAGCACAAAGAATGCTGCGCCGGGAGATAATGGCGCTCCGACTTTATGAGAGAATTCCTTTGCCACGTAAAATCCGGCATACGAGCCGATCATCAGAACGTCTCCGTGGGCGAAATTAATGAAGCGCAAAACGCCATACACCATCGTATAGCCCAGGGCGATCAGCGCATAAATTGCACCTAGTGAGAGGCCATTTAAGAGCTGTTGGAAAAATGCTTGCATCAAAACAGCAGTCTAGGGATCAACAGATTCAAGAAAGCGGAAGTTCCCTTCCTGAATGCGAATAACGACAGCGGACTTAATGGCGTCGCGGTTTGAATCCAGTGTGATCATCCCGGTTACGCCGTCAAAGTTCTGGGTAGCTGCAAGTGCATCACGTAGTTTTGCAGACTCGGTTGATCCCGCGCGCTTCATAGCATCGACAAGAAAATAAACAGAGTCATACCCCAGTGCCGCGAGGCCATCGGGAGCGCTTCCGTATTTTGCTTTATAGTTTTTTACGAACTGTTGAACTTTTGGCGCTGCGCTTTCATGGGAGAAGTGATTCGAGAAGTAGTTTCCCTCCACAGCAGTGCCGCCTACGCTTAGCAGTTCCGGGGAATCCCAACCGTCAGTTCCCATAAAAGGCACATCAATGCCGAGCTGGCGGGCCTGGAGCATGATTAATGGGGCTTCGGTGTAATAATCCGGCAGAAAAATAGCTTCGGGATTTTGGGATTTGATAGCGGTCAATTGAGAGTGAAAATCCTTGTCACTCATCTGATAGCTTTGCTCGCCGGTAATAATCCCATTGTTGGCAATAAAATCGTTTTTGAAACTTTCGGCCAGCCCTGTGCTGTAATCTTTGGAGCTATCCATAAGAATGGCCACACGCTTCACTCCGATTGAGCGTGCGAATTTCGACATCACTTTTCCCTGGAAGGAATCGATAAAGCAAATGCGGAAAATGTAATCACCTGTGAGGGTGACTTTTTCATTCGTTGAGGAAGGCGAGATCATGGGAATTTTGCTCTGCTGCGCGATGGGCGCTGCTTCAAGGGAGCGGCCCGAAGCGACTTCACCGAGAAGCGCCACGACGTGATCGCGCGAAATCAGATTGTGCACGATCGTAGCGGTCTCTCCGGCTTTGGATAGGGTATCTTCCACAATCAACTGAATCGGTTTCCCGAGCACGCCTCCTGCTGCATTGATTTCCTGCACGGCGAGTTGAGTTCCATTATTCGAGCTTTGGCCGAAGGTGGCATTGATGCCGGTCAGGGATGTGAACTCTCCCACTTTGATGCCATCGGTCACAGCCGGAGTTCCGGATTTTTTGCATCCTGAATAAACCAACATTAGGGCGGCCAGAGCCGCGAGCATCATACGCAATTTCATGGGCGGTATTCTATTTTCCAGAGGGGGGAATGCAATGGGCAAACTTGAAAATAGCAAAAATTCCACATGATCAGGCTATTGCATTTTTGAGGATTCTGCCATATTCGCCAAATGGATACGCGGTTTGATCTTCAGGTAAATAAAAAGGCCTTTCAAATTAACCTGGATGACCGGGTTTACGGTACCTTTGCCGAAATCGGAGCCGGGCAGGAAGTGGCCCGTCGCTTTTTCCATGTCGGCGGCGCTTCCCATACTATTGCCAAGACGATTTCTGCTTATGACATGACCTTCAGTGATGCCATTTACGGCTCCAGTGGAAGATATGTCAGCCGCGACAGGCTTTCCAAAATGCTCGATCACGAATTCGAGCTGCTTCATCAACGCCTCGGCGTCAAAGTGGGTGACCGGAAGACATTTTTCGTTTTTGCCAATACCGTAGCCGCGCGCAATATCCGCCAGCACGACGAAGCGCATGGCTGGCTGGGGATTCGTTTCCAGACCGCCCCGCGTGCGCCTCTGAATGAAATTATTGTCCATGTCCGCATGCTCGATGTCCGAAATATCGAGCAACAGGAAGCGCTTGGAATCATCGGCGTTAATCTTATCTATGGCGCTTACTATCATTACCATAAGCCGGAAGCGATGATCGCATCTCTGCTTGATGATCTTTCCCCGGAGCGCATGGAGGTGGATATGATCCGCCTGTCCGGACCGGATTTTGCGCATATTGATAATCGCCTTATGAGCCTGCAGCTCGTGAGCCAGGGGCTGACCAAGGCGACGCTTTTCCAGGCGAATGGGGAAGTGGTGCAGGCTGCGGATGTTTTTTATAAAAAGCCCCTGCTGGTGGAACGCGGAAGTTTTCGTCCCGTCACCAAAGTCACCAACGACATGCTCGATTGTGCCCTGAATATGTTTGTGAAGGAAGAAGGTGTGAAGGGAGAGTCTCCCGAAGTTTTAATGGAAATCACCATGCAAAACCTGCTCAGCAGCGGGGAGCTGGACCTTCGCGACTTTCTGGATCGTATTGATATTTTAAGTGCACTGGGAAGAACGGTGCTTATTTCCAATTACGGGGAGTATTACCGTCTCGTGAATTTCCTCACACGCTATACGGATGGAATGGTGGGGCTCGCACTGGGTATTCCAAGTCTTCAGGAAATTTTCGATGAGAAATATTATACCAATCTTGAAGGTGGAATTCTTGAGGGACTTGGGCGTTTGTTTAAAACGGGCGTCAAACTTTTTGTCTATCCCCGCATTGAAGCGGATGGCTCCATTACCGAAGCCGAGGGATACACCGTTGCACCGAATTTAAAGTATCTTTACACACACCTTCTGGAGAATCATTTCATCCAGAGTATCGAAAATTTCCATAAGGAGTATCTCACTATCCAATCCCGTGAAGTTCTTGCAAAAATCCGCACGGGAGATCACTCCTGGGAAGGAACGGTTCCTGCGGAGGTTGCCGAGATGATCAAGGAGCGTAAACTTTTTGGTTATACCTGATGTCTCGAAAGCGGGCGAAAAATGCAAAAACAACCGCAGCGCTGGCTGATTTCGCGGTGTGGAATACTTTAAAGTTCGCCCTTGGCATTGCGCTACTGACTTTTCTGCTCTACGTACCGTCGTTAAAGTCGGACTTTGTTTACGATGCAGAGTATCAGGTCCTGAATAACGATTATATTCATACGCCATCGAATTTCGCAGAGGTGATTTCCCTTCGCGTACTAAACAGGGATGTGCTGGATAATAACCGGCCTGTTCAATTGCTTTCCCTCATGCTCAATTCGCTGTGTTTTGGGCAGAGATCTTTTGGTTACCATCTGACGAATATACTTATTCACTGCATTAATGCGACACTGCTTGTCATTTTACTGACGGAATTGTTTGGTGCCACGCGGCGCAGCAGGGTTGCAATTGCATGTGGGGTGCTGGTTTTTGCGCTGCATCCGGTGAATGTGGAAGTTGTGGCAGAGGTGAGTTCGCGGGAGGACGCACTGGCTGCCTTATTCATTCTTACGGGATTACTTCTGGCAGTGAAATTTTCCGTTGTTAACGAAAGGACGAAATGGTTTTACGCGGCCGGAACCCTGTTTGCGTTCCTGCTGGCTGTCGGAAGTAAGGAGACCGGAGTTGCCGCTCCCTTTCTTCTCGGACTGTATTGGCTGCTCTATAAGCGCGGGGAACGATCTCGAGATTGGGCGGTATTCATCACTTGCGCATTCTTTGTGGTAGGTGCCTTTATTTTTGCGCGCTTTGCGTTTCAGCCTCAAATGGTAAAGACGTTTGTGCAGGCCCCGACGTACCTTGGAGGTTCGTTTGCAAAAGTGTTTCTTTACGAGCCGCGCATATGGGCATTTTTGATCCACAATATTTTCTGGCCCTTTCATTTATCGGCAGATTATGTGGTCAAAGATATGGCATGGATATCGCTTCCTGCCGCTCTTGTTACGCTTGCTCTGTTTGTTTCCGCTCAGTTCGGTTTGGCATGGAAAAATAAAGTGGCTCTGTTCGGCGTCGTCTTATTCTGGCTGGCGCTCGCTCCGGCTTCGAATTTCATTCCACTCTTTCGCCCTGCCGCGGACCGGTTTCTTTATCTGCCAATGGTGGGACTTGCGCTGTCGGTCAGTGCGTTGCTCTTTCTTGTTTACGGGAATCGCAATCTTTACAGAAGCTTGGTTGTAATCTGTGTGCTTAGTCTTTGTGTAATGGCGGGACTTACCTGGAAGCGACAGGCTGTATTTTCAAACTCCCTGAACCTTTGGCGGGATACTATAGTGAAGTCTCCGTTTTCCATTATTGCGGAAAACAACCTGGGATACACGCTGATGGACCACGGGAATTATGCCGAAGCAATAACGGCCTTCGAACGATCCCTGCAAATCTCAAAAGGAGGTTTTCCAGATTCCTGGCTGGGAGCTTCCATTGCTTTTGAGAAACTGGGGCGATCAAGTGATGCTGATCGGGCTTTAAAGAAAGCCATTGCACTTAACCCTATATTTTCCGACTCCCAAAAACTGCTGGATGCTGCCATTATTAACCGTCAGAACATACCGGTTATCGATGTCATTAGCGCCCGTATTTCCCCTAAATAGCCCTGAGCTTTTTATAGAAAGCGGGTTGTCTGCTTCGGGCAAGTGAGTATGCTCTCCTCATGCATGATGTTTCAGAGGATGCGCCTGTTCAGGGCGTGCTAAATCGGTCCGAGGTTCTTTTTGGGGATACATGGGATATTACCCCGTTATATACATCTGAGGCGGAGTGGGAAAATGACTTCAAAGCGCTGCAGACCGATTACCTGAAAATTGTCGACTTTAGAGACCGGGTGGGGGACAGCGTCGGTACATTGTATGAGGTGCTTGAGTTTGAAAAGACCATCGATATGCGCATCGAACGGCTGAACCAGTATGCGGCGTTGAAAGTCACGGAAGATAGCGCCAATGCCGAATCGCTTTCACGGGAAGCGCGCCTTCAAAATGTTCTCACGCTTCTGGGTGAAGCATTTTCATTTTTATCCCCGGAAATTCAGGCGATTCCTGATGATCGCTTTGAAACATTTCTTTCCGATCCTGCATTGGAGGAATGGAAAATCTCATTGAGAAAAATCCGTCGCTTCAAATCTCATACCCTCACGGCGGGCGAGGAGCGCCTGATGGCGCTTGGGTCTGTGGTCCTTGGTGGGCATGAGGAGACCTTCTCCCAGCTTACGAATGTTGACATGAAATTTGGTAAGTTGTCGGATGAAAAGGGACAGGAGCGAGAGTTGACGCAAAGTTCGTTTTCCTCGTTTCTGGTACAGCGCGATCCCGAGGTGCGGCGCAAGGCATTTCATCAATTTTACGAAGAGTTTGCAGGCCATCAATACAGCCTCTCTTCGTCTCTGGTCAGTTCCATCCGGGGAGATGTATTCCGTGCCCGCGCACGAAATTACTCCGGGGCCCGTGCTGCAGCGCTTTTCCGCGATGACATGCCAGTGGAGGTTTATGACAATCTGATCACGGCCGTTCATGCAAATCTTACGCCGCTGTATCGTTATTTTGACTTGCGCAAGCGCGTTCTGGGCCTTTCCGAAATTCATCATTATGACACTTACGTGCCAATCGTCGGCGGGGTGCAGACAAATATTTCCTTCGATCAGGCAACCGAGAAGGTCTTATCCGCGCTTCATCCCCTCGGGGAGGAGTATGTTCGCACGCTGGGAGACGGTCTTCGCACAGACCGCTGGTGCGATCGCTATGAAAACAAAGGAAAGCGCAGTGGCGCATTTTCCTACGGCACTTATACCAGCCCGCCATACATCATGATGAATTACAAGACGGATGTCTTTTCGGATATCTACACTCTTGCGCATGAGGCCGGACATTCGATGCACACATGGTACTCGCAGCGTAATCAGCGCTATCAGGATTATCACTATCCCATTTTCCTTGCCGAGGTGGCTTCGACTTTCAATGAAATACTGCTGACGGAGCATCTGTTGCAGACCACGAATGATCCGCAGATGCGCGCTTATCTTATCAATCGCCAGCTGGATGATCTTCGCGGCACGCTTTATCGGCAGACGATGTTTGCTGAATTTGAAAAGCTTTCCCACGCGGCGGAGGAAAATGGGGAGGCATTGACCCTTGAATCCCTGCGTCAGATGTATCGCGGATTACTGAATACCTATTTTGGGCCGAATTTCGTAATCGATGAGGTGCTTGAGCTGGAATGTCTCCGCATTCCGCATTTTTACAGTGCGTTCTATGTCTATAAATATGCGACGGGAATTTCC
>JBDSIH010000232.1:0-13212 GCA_039918055.1 Chthoniobacterales bacterium | reverse complement strand
GCTTTCCTGAGACTTTTAAGAAATAATCCAAATCGCCCGCAGAGCCTTTATTTAAGCGGTTCACAGAGCAATTCGACCATACAGAAAACTGGTAGCGCGTACGGGAGTCGAACCCGTGTCTCAGCCTTGAGAGGGCTATGTCCTAGGCCACTAGACGAACGCGCCATTAGAGCGGCTAGAGGTAACGCATGCCCTTCCTCCATGCAAGCAGAGAAGGCATTTATCCGTCCTGGGCATCTGTTTATTGCAAATAATTAGGTTTTAAAAATGCCTGCCGCCCGTTAACACAAACGCATGGCGGAGAAGCATGAACATTCCCACGACGAGCACGAAGAAGCCGGGCATCATCATGATCACGACCATCACCACACGCCATCTCTCGAATCCGCCACGGGGGATCAGAAACACGCTTTTGCGCTCGGAGTAGGCCTGAATCTCGCTTTTTGTATTGCGGAAGCCTTCATCGGCTTTTTCTCAAATTCCATGGCGCTTCTCGCAGATGCGGGGCATAATTTTTGCGATGTAATTGGACTGGCCCTCGCCTGGGTTGCCCTTCTCGTTTCCGCATGGAGCGGCGGCAAACGATTCACCTATGGTTTTAAACGCTCATCCACTCTTGCGGCATTTATCAATGGCGTGCTGCTGCTGCTTTCCTGCGTGTGGCTGGTTTGGGAAAGTCTGACACGTCTCTTTCATCCCGAGCCGATTCGCAGTCTGCCGCTGATTATCACGGCACTGGTGGGCATCGGCGTCAACGGCTATACCGCATGGCTTTTTGCAAAAGGCTCGAAGGATGACATCAATGTGCGCGGCGCGTTTCTCCACCTCGCCGCAGATGCCGCCGTCTCGCTGGGCGTCGCCATTTCCGGTGTGGTAATTTACTACACCCATCTGGAATGGATCGATTCCCTCGTCAGTCTTCTCATCGTCGGGGTCATTATAAAAAGCACGTGGTCACTGCTGGGCGAGTCGCTCATGCAGCTTTTCGATGCCGTGCCGCGTCATGTGAAGATGGAAGATGTCCGCGCGTTTCTGCTGAAAATACCGGGCGTGGACAAAATTCATGATCTCCACATCTGGAATATCGGCACCAATCTCACTGCTCTCAGCGCACACGTGACCAGCACGGATGTCCTGCTCACCACGCAGCACATTCCCAAAGCATCGCACACGTTGCAGGAAACCTATAAGATCGCTCATCCCACCATTCAGGTGGAACCACAGGATTCGGATTGCGGGCAAACCCGCTGCGCACCGCACCCTTAAGGCGGAACCTTACCACATTCTAAGATACAAGCTTCGTAGTTGCTAGCTGGCAGCAGAGGTTTATGATGTGGGGTAATGGTTAAAGTCGAGCGCACGCGTATTATTCTCAAGCCGGACAGTTCCCGGGTATTTTTCCGCCCGTTGGACTTCATGAGTAAGGAACGTATCACCCGCATCGTGGCCCGCGTCATGGCGTTGAGTGAAAAGGAAACAGAGCGGGAATATGAGCGGATCCTCCAAGGGTTTGGTGATCGCCATCAACGCCTTTGCGATTTCTTTCAGCAGCGATTTCAGGCGGTGCAGGATGAACTATTCACCGATGAACCTTTATCTGAAAACCGCAAGTGCCTTCTCGGTGCTTACTTTTCCCAGGAATATGCGCTCGAAGCCGCTGCGCTCTTTAATCCTTCGATGGTTCCCCACCCCGATCAGTCTGACCTGCCGGAGGGAAGCGTGCGCTTTGTCCTCAGCCTGCGTGCCACCGGAGAAGGCCATATTTCTTCTATCGTCTTTCGTTCCGGGACAATCGACAAAGATGGAAACATCGATGTCGCAAAGCCTACTCCTTTTGTAACAGCGCCAGAAGTGCGTCATGATCTGACCTATGAAAAGTCTCTTTTCCAGCGCAAGCTGGTCGAGTTGGGCATGCTCAATCAATTTGCACAAACGACCCTCAATGAACTCGGTGCAACCTTCACTTTTTCTGAACTGCATACTTGTATTGAGCGTATTGTAAAACGCGATCGCAGCGTATCGAATGATCACCATCCAGTTGCCGAAGAATTAATTTCGCTCGCGCGCGCGAATTACGAAATCGAATTCACGGAAGAGCAAAGGATGTCCGAACGCGTGATTTTCCCTCACACGTCCGCAGAAACCAAAGGCATTGAGGATGCGCGTTTCGTACTCTTTAAAGAAGATGATGGAAGCACGTGTTACTATGCAACTTATACGGCATTCGATGGAAATGTCGTGCTGCCACAAATGCTGGAGACAAAGGATTTTCTCATCTTTAAAGTCAATACATTGAATGGTTCGGAAATTCAAAACAAAGGAATGGCCTTGTTTCCTCGTCGCATCAATGGACGCTTCGCGATGATTTCCCGCCAGGATGGAGAGAATATCTTCATCATGTTTTCGGACATGCTCCATTTCTGGTACCGCAAGGAAGTCCTTCTTCACCCCACCTATCCGTGGGAATTTGTGCAATTGGGAAATTGCGGCTCTCCGATTGAAACGGAAGCAGGCTGGCTGCTTCTGACGCACGGCGTGGGCCCCATGCGCCAATATTGTATAGGGGCAGTACTGCTCGATCTGGAAGACCCCACCAGGGTCATCGGGCGATTGCGTGAGCCGCTCCTCAAGCCCAGCAAGAGCGAACGCGAAGGCTATGTTCCGAATGTCGTCTATAGCTGCGGCGCAATGATTCATAATGGAAAACTGATTCTCCCGTATGCGATGAGCGATCAGTTCAGCTCCTTCGCCACAGTTGATATGAAGGAACTCATTGAAGAACTTCTTCGCCACCCTGTTCGCTGATTCATTTTAATATCATGGCCGAAACTCCCAAAAAAATCGCAATCATCGGAGATTATCTCCCGCGCAAATGCGGCATCGCCACTTTTACGCATGATGTCTACAAGGCGCTTCACGAAGAGTTTCCGGAGACAGAAATCATTGTCGTCCCTGTCAATGACGTGGCGGAGGGGTATCTCTATCCGCAGGAAGTGCGCTATGAGATTACAGAGAATGATCTCGAAACCTACGAGCGCACGGCGGATTTCCTGAACTTTAATAATATCGAAGTGGCTTCCGTGCAGCACGAGTTCGGGATCTATGGCGGCCCGGCGGGAAGCCATCTTCTGGCATTACTGAGACGGCTGCAGATGCCGATTGTCACCAACCTGCATACGATTCTTGAAAAGCCGAATCCGGATCAGAAACGTGTCATGCAGGAGCTGATACGCCTCTCCTCACGTTTCATTGTAATGACGGAGCGCGGCAAGCGGATGCTGAAGGATTTTTATTCCATACCCGAGGAGAAGGTAGATGTTATCCCACACGGGATTCCCGACATGCCGTTTGTCGATCCGAGTTTTTATAAAGACCAGTTTGGCGTTGAGGGCAAAAAGGTAATTTTGACATTCGGATTACTCTCTCCCGGAAAAGGAATTGAGAACGTCATCTCTACCCTGCCCAGGATTGTGGAGAAATTTCCCGACGTTGTTTACATCATCCTCGGCGCGACACATCCAAATCTTTTGCGTGAGCAGGGTGAGGCCTACCGCATGAAGCTTGAGCGTCTCGCCTCCGATCTGGGCGTGAAGAAGCATGTCGCATTCTACAACCGCTTTGTGGATACGAAGGAACTGACGGAATTTCTCGGGGCGGCGGATATTTACATAACGCCGTATCCGAATCCCGCACAGATTGTGTCGGGCACGCTATCCTATGCGTTTGGTTCCGGCAAAGCGGTCATCTCGACTCCCTACTGGCATGCAGAAGAATTACTTGCGGATGAGAGCGGCATACTCGTGCCTTTCGGCGATGGGGATGCCATTGCAAACGCCGTCATTGATCTGCTTTCCGACGACATGAAACGCAACAGCATGCGCAAGCGTGCCTATCTGCGTGGGCGCGAGATGGTCTGGAACCAGGCCGCTCACACATACATGGCCTCATTTCAGAAAGCGCGGAAAAGTAAGGCGCAGGGAGCCAGCAAACGCTATGTGGTCACGACACTGGAGAATGAATTATTCGATCTACCCACGCTGCGCCTGGATCATCTGGAGCAGATGACGGATTCCATCGGAATGTTTCAGCATGCGACTTACTCCATGCCGAATTTCTGTGAAGGTTACTGTGCCGATGACAATGCCCGCGGTCTGGTGCTCACGAGCATGCTGGAGGAAACGGAAAAGGACAGTCCTACGATTGAAAGGCTCGCTAATGTATACGCGGCATTCATGAATTACGCGTTTAATGCAGAAACAGGTCGTTTCCATAACTTTATGAGTTTCGACCGTCGCTGGCTGGAGGATCACGGCTCCGAAGATTCCCATGGGCGGGCCCTGTGGGCGCTCGGCGCCTGCATGGGCAGATCCAGAAACCGCAATTACCAGATGTGGGCCATGCAGCTTTTCGAAAGCGCCCTTCCCGCCACCCGGGACATGCAGTCGCCCCGCACATGGGCATTCACGCTCATTGGCATTCATGAATATTTCCGCCGGCTCAGCGGTGACAGCCTCGCCAATGAATTCCGCGAGATGCTTGCCCTCCGCCTTGTCAATATCTTCGACAAATCCAGCAGTACCGACTGGCCCTGGTTTGAGCATTCCCTCACCTATGATAATGCCAAACTATCCCACGCCCTGATCCTCAGCGGCCGGTGGATGAAAAACTCCAAAGCACTCGATATCGGCCTTCGTTCGTTAAAATGGCTCACAAAAATCCAGACTTCCGAAAGCGGACACTTCCGCCCGATCGGCTCAAATGGATTTTATACCAAGGGCAAGGACCGCGCCCTGTACGATCAACAGCCCGTCGAGGCGCACGCCACGGTTTCTGCCTGCCTGGAGGCTTACCAAACCACGCAGGATGTTTTTTGGCTTACTGAGGCACGCAAGGCGTTCGATTGGTTCCTCGGGCGCAATGACATCGGTCTTCCGCTCTATAATCCAAAGACTGGCGCGTGTTGCGATGCCCTGCACATGGATCGCATCAATCAAAATCAGGGTGCGGAATCCACCCTCGCCTTTCTGCTTTCGCTACAGGAAATGCGGATCGTTCTTCAGTCTCTGGAATCCTACGAACGTCCCGTGGAGGAAGATCGCATGACGACGAGCTTCCTTCCCGAACGCATCGCGCCAAAACCCGCTGAGGCATGAAGCGGCATCCGCAAAATCCGATCATCAAGCCCGCCGATATTGTGCCCAGCTCCCCGGAACTGAAGGTCATCGGCGCATTCAATCCTGCCGCGATATTTCACGATGGCCGGGTTCACCTGCTCGTGCGCGTGGCGGAAACCGCCATTTGCGCGAAAGACGAAGTCGCCACTCTTCAATGGCTACCTACGCCGGAAGGTGGAAAGCTCGATTGCCAGTGCTATTCAAAATCGGATAATACACTCGACTTACGCGACTCTCGTTACATTCGCCGTGGTGGAAAAACTTATCTTTCCTCAATCAGTCATCTTCGTCTTGCCATCAGCGACGACGGCGTAAATTTCAAAATTGGAGATAAGCCCTTCCTTGCTGCATCCAATGAAACCGAGGCCTACGGCGTGGAGGATGCCCGCATCACGAAACTCGAAGATCGCTACTACATCAATTACACCGCCGTCTCCCGTGATTCGTGGTACACGAATATGATGTCCACCGTGGATTTCCAAATCCAGGAACATCACGGCATTATTTTCCCGCCGCAAAATAAAGACGTCTCCCTCTTTCCCCGGAAAATCAACGGCCACTATGCCGCACTGCACCGTCCGCATAACTTTGATTTCGGTGAGCCTTCCATCTGGTATGCGGAATCTCCCGATCTGATTCATTGGGGAAAGCACCGCTGCATCCTCCGACCCGAAGGACGCTATGCGGAACAAAGAATCGGCGGCGGTCCGCCCTGCATCGAGACTCCGGAAGGATGGCTGCATATTTATCACGCTGCGGATGAAAAGAGCACCTATCGTCTCTTCACCGTTCTGCTCGATCTGGAATGTCCCTGGAAAGTGATCAAACAGGCATCCCGCCCCCTTCTCGAGCCACAGGAAAAATACGAAACACACGGGTTCTTTCCCGGCGTGGTATTTAGTAATGGAATAGCGACACTTCCCGACGGTCGCATCCTTCTCTACTACGGCGCAGCGGATGAAACCGTCGCCGTTTGCGAGACTTCCCTACCGGAACTTCTGGCGTCGTTGAATTAATCGCCATCCTTCACACGATGGCGCACGAGTAGTGCCACCGCGCCAATTAAAACAAATCCCGCCATTGCTGCAAGCGAGGCCTTCACCATAAGCGCCGCGATAAAACCGCCGATCAGGCCCGATACCGATTCCGCGAAAACCTGAAGCGCCTGATTATTCCCCAGCACGCTTCCCTGTTTCTCCGCAGGAACGGAGACAGACAGCATCGTTGCACACGACGTCATGCAAACGGAAAGTGGCAGACCGACGATAACGAGCGTGACCCACAGCGCATTTGGCGAGGATGGAATAACTATCAGGATCATGGATAGCGCCGTGAAGATGGCGCTCCAGATTGTGACTTTGGCGATGGGGTATCTGGCCGTCAATGCACCGGCGAGCCATACGCTCCCGATAATAATCGGCACGGAAAACCATGCGATAAACTCTGACACTCGTGAAACACCCATGTTGAATTGATCCACAAAATACATAGGGTAGCAGCGGAAGAAGCCAAAGATGCCGAGGTAAAAGGCGAAATTGGCGAAGTAAAGAATCCGGGTATGGCCGGGTAGAAAGACATGGGAGAGATTCGCGAGCGAATCCAACCAATGGACATGCACAGAAGCAGATGGCACGCGGGTCTCTTTGAAAAACACACAGACCGCGCCCAGCGTAATTACCATAGGCACGAGCATTGCCCAAAATGGCGTCGCGTAGGAAAACCACGATACGACGGAAGGCGACGCCAGCTTTCCTCCCACCAGCGGGCCCACCACATACGCAAGGCTCGCACTCATGTAGATATATCCGAAGAAACGTCCGCGATGCGTTGCATCCGAGACGTCGGAGATGGCGCTTTGTCCGATGACAATATTACCTTCCGACAAACCCGCAGCTACCAGCGCAATAATCAGAAGCCACAGGCTCTCCACCTCGATCGCTCTTGCCATAACGACATAGCAAAGCAGCGAGAACACGAGGGAAAAAATCAGCACGGGACGGCGCCCGTATTTGTCCGAAAGCGAGCCAATGATCGACGACGAAATGAATTGCCCCAGCGGATACATGCACAGGACCACTCCCAACAAAATAGTCTTTGCACTATGGCTCGCATCAGGAGAAACCAAATGCCCACTCCCATGCAAGAACATCGGCGTGAACACCGCAATCATCATGCTGTAGCCAAGGAATCCGACAAAAACGACGAAGTAAACCGGAAGTAAGCGGGAGAGATTCATAGAAGGAAGATGCTTTCAGAGCCTGACTTATGAGCAATCGCTTGACGATCTGAATTCTCTGGATTGAACGCTTGCCCGTAGGGTGGATTATACGGCAAAGTGCGCGTTCACTTTTCTCATGTCCACGCAACGCAAACAATACCCGTTTCCGGAGTTCGAAGCCAAATGGCAGAAGCATTGGCTCGATAAGAAATCCTTCCGCGCCTCGAATCCGGGAGATGCCGACTTTGATGCGAAGAAGCCGAAGTATTATGTGCTGGATATGTTTCCCTACCCCAGCGGCGATGGGCTGCATGTAGGGCATGTGGAAGGATACACGGCCACGGATATTATCGCGCGCTACAAGCGCATGAATGGATTCAATGTCCTGCACCCCATGGGCTGGGATGCCTTCGGATTGCCCGCGGAACAATTCGCGATCAAGACCGGACAGCACCCGCGCGTAACCACGGAACGCAATGTCGCCCGCTTCCGCGAGCAGTTGCAGGGAATTGGTTTCAGCTATGACTGGGATCGCGAAGTCAGCACGACGGATCCGGAATACTTTAAATGGACGCAGTGGATTTTCCTGAAGCTCTACAATTCCTGGTTCGATCCCGCGCAGAATAAAGCGCGTCCGATCTCCGAACTCATCACGCAGCGCAAATCGGAACTCCCGAATGAATCCGAAACGGAACATCGTGCTTTCCTTGATTCCAAACGTCTCGCTTTTGTCTCCGAAGTTCCCGTGAACTGGTGTCCCGAGCTCGGCACTGTTCTCGCAAATGAAGAAGTCGTGGACGGCAAGAGTGAAGTCGGCGGCTTTCCCGTCGAACGACGCCCGATGCGACAGTGGATGCTGCGCATTACAGACTACGCCGAACGTTTAATTTCAGAACTGGACGGTCTCGACTGGCCCGAATCCATCAAACTTTTGCAACGCAACTGGATTGGAAAATCCGAAGGTGCGCAGGCGAAGTTTGACATCGCAGATTCCGCCGCAGAGATCGAAGTTTTTACCACGCGCCCGGATACACTTTTCGGCGCTACTTATATGGTTCTGGCGCCGGAACATTCGCTCGTGGATGAAATTATAACCGAAGGGCAGAAAGCTGCCGTTGCGGAATACCGCAAAAAAGTCGGTTCCAAGTCCGATCTCGAACGCACGGATCTTGCCAAGGATAAGAGCGGCATTTTCACGGGGGCGTATGCCATCAACCCCGTAAACGAAGAGCGCATCCCCATCTGGATCGCGGACTATGTGCTGATGGGCTACGGAACCGGCGCGATCATGGCCGTGCCCGCACATGATGAGCGCGATTGGGAATTTGCTACGCAGTTCGGTCTTCCAATCCGTCAGGTTGTCGCGCAGGAACCTCCTACTTCCGGCACAGTCTGTGACATGCCGCCCGCAGAATGCTTTAAAGAAATCGGTTATGCCGTGAATTCGGGTTTTCTCGACGGACTTAAAACGCCAGAGGCGAAGCAAAAGATGGCCGAATGGCTCGAAGTAAAATCACTGGGCAAACGCACCATCAATTACAAACTCCGCGACTGGCTATTCTCTCGCCAGCGTTACTGGGGCGAACCGTTTCCCGTCGTATGGGCAGGCAGACAGCATCAGGCGCTTGAGGAATCCGAACTCCCCGTCGTTCAGCCCGAGATGGAGGATTTCAAGCCCACCGGAACCGCAGAACCCCCGCTTGCGAAAGCAAAGGACTGGGTGCGCTATTCCGATAAATTACAGCGAGAGACAAATACCATGCCGCAGTGGGCAGGTTCGTGCTGGTACTACCTCCGCTTCTGCGATCCGAAAAATGCAGGCCGCTTTATCGGAGAAGAAGCCGAACGTTATTGGGCTCAGGGAACGAATTCCAAAACGCACGGCGGCGTTGATTTGTACATAGGCGGAACTGAGCATGCCGTGCTTCATCTCCTGTATGCACGCTTCTGGCACAAGGTGCTTTTTGATCTTGGTTACCTCTCCACCGTGGAACCTTTTCAGCGCCTCATCAATCAGGGGATCATCCTCGGACCGGACAATCAGAAGATGTCCAAGAGCCGCGGAAATGTTGTCAGCCCGGATACTGTGATCGCAGAATTCGGCGCGGATGCATTGCGTCTCTATGAAATGTTCATGGGGCCGCTGGAACAGATGAAGCCATGGAGTCAGAAAGGCGTAGAGGGCGTTTATCGTTTCCTCGCGCGTGTCTGGCGTCTTGCAATGGAAGAAAATCAGGAAGGGGACTGGACTGTATCTCCCGCGCTGAAGGAAATGGAAATGACGCCACGCCAGCTCAAGGTTGTTCATGCCACGATTAAAAAAGTGACGGAAGACATCGAGAAGTTGTCGTTCAATACGGCCATCGCGCAAATGATGATTTGCGTCAATGAATTCGCGTCCTCTGAAGAGCGCCCTGTGGAGATGCTGCGTGTTCTACTTCGCATCCTGAGTCCTCTCGCGCCGCACCTGACCGAGGAGCTGTGGGAAATTCTTCGCGGAAAATTCTCCGGCTTTGAGGGGCTTGCTTCGCAACAGACATGGCCGACCTACAAAGAAGATTATCTTCTCGAGGAAGAAGTGGAAATTGTCCTCCAGGTGAATGGAAAAATTCGTGATAAGATTCTGATTTCCAAGAATGCCACGAAGGAATCCACGGAAGAGGCGGCGATGAGTAATCCCAAAGTGAAGGAAGGCCTCGAGGGAAAAACCGTTGTTAAAGTCGTCGTTGTCCCCGCGAAGCTTGTTAATATCGTGGTTAAATAGCTTCTCAAGTCCCTGTGGATTTGGTATTGCCACAGGCTGTTCGTTCCCCCACCTACAAAATGCTAATGCTCATGAAATTGCGTGCCCTCCTTTCCTTTACTGCCATTACCGCATTAATGGTCATCGCAACCCACAGTGCTGTCGCGCAGACCGACATTCACCCAAATGCCGATCCAAACGGGCACTCCCGCTTCTGGTCGTATTACACCCCATCCCCTTCCAATTATATCGGTTCGCAAGAATGGTGGCAGGGACAGGCATTTACCGGTGACTGGTGGGGCATGCGTAACGCGCTCAGCGACAGCGGTGTGGAGTTCATCTTGAACTACACGACTAACATTGCCGGAAACGTGACCGGCGGTATGAGCCAGGGCTTTACCTATACGGATAATATCTATTTTGGCACACATCTGAATCTTGAGAAGCTCATCGGGTGGGAAGGCGGAAGTATCGACATAAGCGGACTGGATCGTAACGGAACCAGTCTCTCCCAAAAATACATCGGCAACCAGTTTACCGTCCAACAGATCTACGGCGGAGAGACCGTGATGTTCTACGGACTCGTATTTCAGCAAAAGCTCTATAACGATAAAATTGATATCAAGGTCGGCCGCTTTGCCACCGGCGATGACTTTGCCAGCTCCCCACTTTACTGGCTCTACATGAATAATGGCATCGACGGAAATCCTCAGGCGCTGCCGGTGAATACCGCCTTCTCCGCCTATCCCTGGGCCGTGTGGGCCGCGCGCGTAAAGGTCCAGCCAACCGAGGAGACACAGGCAATGTTTGGTGTCTATCAGGCATCAAACCGTATCTTTAAACGCGAGTATCAGGGTCTGGACTGGAGCATGCGCCCGGGCGATGGTGTTCTTCTTATTACTCAATTGGGATGGAATCCTGAGTTTTTCAAGCAACCCGTACCCAATGACTCGATTGCAAATACTTCCAAGGATGCGACGAAAGCCGTCAAGGAACCCGTGCTACAGGGTTACCCTGGCCACTACTGGATGGGCTTTTATTTCTCCCCTTGGACGCAGTCCACATACACAACGCCAGCCTCTACCGCTCACAATGCCTACGGGTTCTATTGGCATGCAGACCAGATGGTTTATCGGCCAAAACTCGGCAGCGACTCCGGCCTGACCGTATGGGGCGCGATCACCCTCTCCCCTCAACAAAATCTCGCCAAGCTTCCATATCAGATAAACGGCGGTCTTATTTATAAGGGATTAATTCCCCTTCGGCAGCAGGATCAGACCATATTCGGCGTGGTCTTCGGAAGTTTCGGCACGGATTACGCGCAGACCGTATCGGCAAGCGGCGGTGGCTCTCCTTCCTACGAACTCGATTTCGAATTCGGATACCGCATTAACTTTTCCAAGTTCCTCTACATCCAGCCCGACATCCAGTATGTCATCAATCCGGGCGGAACAGGAAATATTCCCAATGCGCTTGTGCTTGGCAGCCAGATGGGCGTGACGTTCTAAGTTTCTCCCTGCAAATAAGATAGCGTTAAGAGACAAATTGAATATTTTGACCTATAATAAAGGTCAAAATAATGCTCGGCGCGAAATATCTCATTCCCGTTTTCCTTCTGCTTTCATTGATAAGCAGTCGCGCATTCGATTGGCAGATACAACGTTACCAGGGACGCGACTACGTGCCGCTTTCGAATGTCGCGGAATTTTACAGTTTTCCAAAAGATGCCGCAAATTCCGGTGAGGCGCTGATTTATAAAAACGGCTCCATGAGCCTCGAGTTTACGCGGGATAGCCGGGAAGTAACCATCAACGGCGTAAAACACTGGATGTCTTTTCCGATCGCCGAATTGAATGGTCACTGGTTTGCCTCGCGAATGGATGTCAGCAAGACCATTGATCCCGCATTGCTGCCGCAAACCGTTAAAGGATTTCATCCGGTAAATACCGTCGTGATCGATGCCGGCCATGGCGGACAGGACAAGGGCGCGGATGGCCGGGTGGCGAATGAAAAAGACTTCACCCTGGATGTGGCGCGCCGCCTGCGAAACCAGCTTCAGAAAGCCGGGCTACGTGTCATCATGACGCGCAATCAGGATATCACCGTCCCTCTGGAAAATCGAGCGAAGATCGCCAATGCGCAGCTTAACTCGATTTTTGTCAGCATTCATTTCAATGCAGCACCCACCGGAGATGCCAAGGGGTTTGAAATTTTTTGCGTCACCCCGCGTGGTTCACCCTCAACGGAATATGAACAGCTCACTGTGCGCGACATGATTGCGGAAAACGGAAATCAAAGCGAAATGCAAAGCTTTGCGCTTGCAAACACCATCTACCATTCCATGCAGGGCAATCTGAACATGACCGACCGCGGAGTGAAACGTGCGCGATTTGCTGTTCTCCGTCTTACGGATACTCCCGCCGTCCTTGTCGAGGGAGGATTTCTCAGCAGCCCGTACGATCTTCGTAATGTTGCCTCCAGGGACTGGCGGGAAAAATATGCCACATCCATTGCGACTGGCATCCTTGCGTATAAAGCGCTTTGCGAAAAAGGTATTCCTCCGAAAACTGTGGCACAGTATCGTCAGCCCCCTCCTGCACCCGCTGCGCCCGTTCCCTCAGTAACCCCAGCTGTTGCTGCGGACCTGAAAGACGTTCCCATCAAGAGCAACTAACGCTAACCGGCAAGAATTTCAGAAATGTTCCGGAGAACGTATTCGACAGAAATATCACTCATTTTTGCCGAAGGAGTTTCGGGAGAAAATTCGTTGTGTGCAACCGTGGGATGAATAATACGCGATGGCGTGTGCCGTGGCATCCAGACATAAGGATTCATCGGGCCGAACAACGCGACTACCGGTGTATGCAATGCCTCGGCCATGTGAATAGGTGAAGAATCCACACTGCACAACAGCTTTGCTTTTTGTATTACTGCTGCCGTACCCAGAAGACTCAATTTGCCAATCAGACTCACGCAGGCTTCGCCGGAAGCGCTTAAAATCTGATCCATGCCCGCAAATGCACGGTCACTCTCGACTCCGGTTATGACAACCTGCAGCCCATGCTTTTCTTTTAGCC
>JBDSIH010000231.1:0-6266 GCA_039918055.1 Chthoniobacterales bacterium | reverse complement strand
AATGGCAAACGACTCCAGCTCCGCGCGCGAAATGCGGGTGCTGTTTGTGGAGAGCAGGATGGATGCGCCCTTTGCGCTGCAGTTGATGGCCATATCGATGAGCTTCACAAAATCTTTCTCCACTTTGAATACGCCTGTCTTCGGCGAGCGTGAAAAGGTCGGCGGGTCGAGGATGATGGCGTCGAACTTCTCCTCGCGCTTTTCAAGACGGGGGAGGACTTTGAAAACATCGTCGGTGATGAAGCGATGATGCGTGAGTTCAAGACCATTCAGTTCGAGATTGCGTTTACCGCGTTCCAGCGCGCGTTTTGAAAGATCAATGCTGAGCGTGGACGCGCCTTCCTGCGC
The DNA here is from genome assembly GCA_039918055.1 of Chthoniobacterales bacterium. Classification (GTDB taxonomy): domain Bacteria; phylum Verrucomicrobiota; class Verrucomicrobiia; order Chthoniobacterales; family JBDTJR01; genus JBDTJR01. The sequence continues at coordinate 5,918 of JBDSIH010000231.1, read as the reverse complement.
GGCGGCGACGGAGAACGCACAGGTGTAGGCAAAGCAGTTCAGGAGTTTTTGTGGACGCAACTGGCGCAGCTTCTGCCGATTGGTGCGCTGGTCCATGAAGAGGCCGGTGGAGTAGCCCGCTTCGAAATCGATCTCAAACTTCAATCCATTTTCCGTGACGACGGTGGTGGGGGACGCGGAATTATCGCCGTGCAGCAGGCGGGGTTTGTCTTCCTCGCCGGGCTGGTGCACAAGCGAGCGGGCGAAGACGCGGTTTACTGGAACGGCATTTGTTTCGCACCAGCGGAGAAGTTCGGCGAGCAGGGCTTCTGCATCGGCGGCTTGCTTCAGGCTGATGAGAAAGTCGGGACCGAAATGATCAATCCAGAAAAACGGCGAATGCCGGACACGAAATGCCGAAGTGTCTTCCCTGCGAAAGGCTTCAAGCGTTGAGGTGGAAATCCATTCTGAACTCATGCGGTGTGATTGGTAAGGATGGGCGGCAGGGGACAATCCAGCGTATCGGCGACGGCGCGGAGTAGCGCGGATTCCTGGTCTTCCAGTTTCCCATCCTGCATAACGGTTTGTTCGCAGGCGTGGAGAACGCGGTGTTTGAGGGCAGGGGTTGCCATGGCGAGACGGTTCAGGGCGGCATCTACTTCGGGAAGGCCGTATTCGGCGGGTTCAGCTGCGTCTGCATCTGTGCCGGTTAATTCGCGGACGCCTGTTTCGTAGGCCGCGGTACGATCTACGATATGCTCGTGCCCGCACTGTGCAATTCCCGCAAGCAGGACGAGTGCATCGGGCAGGATGGCTTCCAGTTTGGAGTATTGCGCAGGCTCGCGGGCTTGTTTTGTAAAGTACTGGGAGAGGTGGCGTGTCAGGATTTTCTGTAGCACATATTCAAAGAGATCGAGTTCTTTGTCCGCAGCGATGAGGTTGCTGATGGCGGATTGAAACTGCTGATATTCCTTGGAGGTAAGGTTGCGAAGCGTGGGGATGCTAAGATCGATGAGTGTGATTTTCTGCTCTCTCGGCAGCACGCGGTATTGCTGGTAGTAGGACAGCACAGAGCTCTTTTGCTCTTCCGGGAGGAGGAGGCCGGCGAGTTGTTTCGTGCGAACGGTTTCGTCGTCGCTAAGAAGCAGTCCGCAGATAAGTTTTTGCGCACCGTGCAGATCGCGCACTGCGACATTTGCCTCCTCGGGAATCGCAGCGAGAAGCGCGACGGCCGATTGCAGGTGATCCGTCAATGGCGCACCGATGTGTCGCAGCACAGACGTCTTTTTTGGTGGAGGTTCGGGAGTAGGCAGGGGCGCTCTTTGCGTGCTCGGCTCAAAGCTCGGATCTACGGCGCGGATGCGTTCCTCGATGGAGGGATGCGTATCCAAAAAACTCATCCACGATGCGCCGACGCCATTCCCGAAAAAGAGATGACTCGCTTCCTCGGCGTGTGGGTTTTTGATCTTCGACGAATCCTGACTGATCTTGTAAAGCGCGCCGCAGATTCCTGCGGGATTGCGCGTGAACTGTACCGAGGACGCGTCGGCGAGAAATTCGCGCTGGCGGCTGATCGCGGCTTTGATGAGTTTGCCAAAAAAGACGCCGATTCCGCCAATGACAATTAGCGCGATTCCGCCCACAAGCAGAATGATCTGAAGGCCATTGCCATCCTTGCCGTCATCCCTAGAGGATCGGGAATACGCGCCAATCTCCATGATGACGCGACCGAGAATCGCGAGGCAGATAATGCCATTGAGCAATCCCATGAGGCGGATATTGAGCTTCATATCACCATTCAGGATGTGACTGAACTCATGCGCGATCACGCCCTGGAGTTCGTCGCGATTCAGTTTTTGAATACAGCCCCTGGTAACACCGATAACCGCATCTCCCGCTGCAAAACCCGCAGCGAAGGCATTGATGGAATCTTCCTCCAGCACATAGATCGTGGGAATGGGAACGCCGGATGCGAGCGCCATTTCCTCGACGACATTGATGAGGCGGCGTTCGTCCGGCTGTGCGCCAACGGGATCAAGCGGTTTCCCGCCAAGGAGAGATGCAACCACTTCGCCGCCCTGTGCGAGTTCGCTGATTTTGTATAGACTGCCTATCGTGACAATCGCGCTAACCCCGCAGATGGCGTAAAGGAACAACTGCGGATTCCATATAATAGGAGGAATATTTCCCGTCTTTGCAAGAAGCAGCCAGAGGACGATATAGACGGTGACTGCGATGCTGATGACCGCGAGCAGAAAGTAGAGGATGAGAAGGCGCGTTTTGCGATGAGCCCGCGCCTGGCTCGTGAAGAAATCCATAGGTCGGTTACGGTGCGCTCGCAGTGGCGGCGGGCTGTGCGTATAATTGCATGAAGGCGAGAATCCGGTCATTCACCGCCTTGGCATTGGGGCCAAGCCATACCATGGGGCCACTGTCCTCCACGGTCATGAGCTGTGCGCTGGGAAGGCGATTCATCACGGTCTTTAAGTTTGCAATAGGGGTGTCGGCATCATTAGCGCCATTAATGACAAGGAGGGGGGCTTTAATGGGATTGTAGGGCAGCTGGGGAAGCGCTCGCAGTTGAACGACGTCATTCGTGAATCCGGCCTGCCGCACATCCATGGGCGCGGTGGTGTAAAGTAATTTGCGGAACCAGTCCAGCTGGCTGGGATCTTTGAGGATGGCGAATCCAATCTTATTTTTTTGCTGTTCACCCATGTTCGTTTCATCGGAAAGCATGCGCAGGATGGTTCTTTCCGGAAAATGCTTCGCCTCATTCACGAGCAGCCATGAGGGGAGATCTCCATAGGTTTTATTGAGGATCAGCGTGCCAAGAAGACTGTGGGGATACATACGGCTGGGAACGTAATCGCGCAAAACCGTGGAAGTCAAAACCACAGCCCACGCGCGCTCAGGGTGGCGGACGGCAAATTGAATCGCGGCAGGACAGCCGAGCGAGAAGGCGAGGACGCCCACTTTTTCGACACCGAGCGAATCGAGGAGATTAGCGGCGGCATCCGCCTGCGCTTCGGGGGTGAGGCCTGTAGCCAAAGGCGTGCGCAAATACCCCGGCCGCGAGGGAGCGAGAATCTGGAAGCCGTTTTTGCCAAGATTTTCGCCAAGCAGAAGGCCCTGATCATAGCCGCCCGGAGCGGCATGGAATACCAGGATGATGGGCCCATTGACCGTGGTTCGCGCAAACTCGATCTCGCCACTGGGCGTGAGTGCCACCTCGCTGCCTTTATCAAGCTGCGCGATCCGCTGCGTTCTCCACGAGGAAAACAGAGCCAGAGTTGCGCCGCTCGTCAGAAGCGCGATCACGAAAATGATGAAGAGAATTTTTCCTAAAAGACGCATTGCAGCACCTTACTGAAAAAATACGGGCGGGACAATTGATAATCGTATGGTGGGGGTGCCCGGACTTGAACCGAGAACCAAGCGGTTATGAGCCGCCTGCTCTGACCATTGAGCTACACCCCCAAGTTACTGATTATGTGGCAGTTACAGCTATTTTTACAGGGGTAAATATTAGCGTTGTAACCCGATATTGTAACCCGATATGATGATGCCCATGCGTTCGAAGGCACAAGAGGAAAAATCAGATTGGGTAAAGGTCGGACCATGTCTTTATCGTTACAAATCGAGCGGATACTATGCACTTCTGAAAGTAGGTGGAAAGCAAATCCGTCGATCCCTCGAAACCACTGATCTTGAACTCGCTCGCCGCCGTATTCGCCAGCTCCGCGCTGATATGGAGACCTCCGAGGCCATTCGCTCCAAGCTTACGCTGGATGAAATGGCGGCGCGCTATCTGGAAACGGTGAGGGGACGTCCCTCCACGGTATCCCATAAAGGGAATGCCATTCGCATGATGCTGCGCGATTGGCCCAAAGATGCACCGAGGGCTTTAGCAAAAATTCGTCGCTCGCATGTTGAAACCTGGATTGCCAGTTACAAGAAAAAGGCGGCTTCCACGGTGAATGATTACATTGCAACAGCTCGGGCGATGTTTGATCAGGCCGTCAATGATCGTGAACTCGCTATTTCGCCTGCATCGGGTGTGAAATACTGGAAGCGTGAAAAACCGATTCGCCTTACTCCCACCTATGAGCAATTTCGGGATATTATAGCCGATCTTCGCCATCCTGATCGACATAATCCTCACGGACAGGAAGAAACCGCCGATTATGTGGAACTCGCTGGAGAAGCTGGCTTGGGTCAAGCGGAGATTGCCGGATTGCGACGTTGCGACGTGGATTTAGAAGGCGGTAGTATAACATGCTTCCGTCTGAAAACGGCGACAGGGTTTGCCATTCCGATTTATCCTCATTCGCGTCCGATCATCGAACGGCGGCTAGAGAAAGTTCCCCCCGAACCACAAACATTTTTGTTCACTTTTTCTAATTGTAAAAAAGCAATCGCCGCAGCATGCCATCGTTTGGATTTTCCACATTTTACGCTTCGCAGCTTACGCCGGATGTTTATCACCCGCGCTCTTATGCGAGGTGTGGACGTTCAAACTGCGTCTCGCTGGCAAGGGCATTCTGATGGCGGTGCATTATTGTTGCGAACGTATGCCCATGTTTTGAGTCGTGAGCATTCGCAAAAAATGGCAAACTTAATGGGCGATGAAAAAAACCGTTAAAAGTTCTTTGAAAAAATCGCGGACAGAGACAGAGGGGAGGCTGACAAAGTCGGATCGTGAGTTTCTAGAGCACTTCAAGGATAAATGGTTTTACGCGGATATAGCAAAACTCCTTCAACTTGAAAATCGCTGGGCAGTTGATGTTCCCGAACTTGAAATTGAAAATATGCCTGATTGGGCGGCTCGCCTTGTCAGGGAACTTTTTTTGCCCTTTCGGGAAAACCTTGGCTTATTGGATATGATCCCTGCGGAGTTCATTACAACTGAGCAATTCGCCAAAGCTCTTGGTGCTAAAATGCGAATATCGTGGGGGTTTATGTGGTTTATTAATTCTTGGGATCGCGCTGATACTGCAACACGAGCAAAACTTACAAAATTGGCAGGTAGTCCCGAAGATATGCTTTCAATTCGCAAAACTTTGCCAATGTGTAAACGAATAGAGCAGATTTTCAAAGTTGCATCTCGGCGTCTACATAATCAGCCTTTCGAGGATCAAGGGAAATTCTGGCGGGGATATGGAACCGGACTTCTCATTTCGGAAGCTTTACGAAATTGGATGAAACAAACCAAAAGTGGCAAAAGGAAACAGGCATTTATTCGTGCTCATGTTTTTTTCGCTTGGCCCTTTATCGAGGATCAGCGCAAAACCAGCGGCTGGTCAGATATCCTGCAGGACTTTCAAAATTCTCTGCCCGACGATCTGGAAATTAGTGAGGACACATTTCGCAAAACCCTGCAACGTGCAGGCATGAAAGATGTGGGGCATGTTGGAAGGCCGCGAAAACAAGGACAGAAATCTACTTTGCCGTCCTAAATAAAATCTATCGCGGGCGTTATGGTTGCCCGCATGATAACACAAGATTTCAACGGAAGACTGGCGCTGACCCGCGTCGAGACTTCACAATTTCTAGGGCTGAGTCCTGCCACTATTGACAGGTTGGCAAAGCGAGGACTTCTCCGGCCCTCACGAGCAACACGGCGTCCGTTGTATGCAATGACGGAACTTCACCGCTTCCTGGCTGAGAGCACGGACATGCTTTCCAGCCCGAATCCCTTTCCCGATGCACAAAGCACCGGAGGCACAAGCCAAAGAAGGGGGGTGTCATAAATGGAAAACCTCATTAAGCCAATGAAAGAGGGCAAAGTATTCCTTCTCGGCGAATGTCGCGGGGCACGAGTGGAAGTCGTCCGCTATGTGGACAAGAAGACAGGCCAAGCCAATTCATTCACGGCTATCACTTATCTCGTTGAACGAGCTGGAGGTATGGAATCAGTCATGATTTCCCAGCGAGTC
>JBDSIH010000230.1:0-4509 GCA_039918055.1 Chthoniobacterales bacterium | reverse complement strand
CGGGATTTCTGAAAATCGCGGTTCATCGGCAAGGTCCACAATCGTGGGGATTTTTATCTTTTCGAAGTCCGGCTTATTTTTCGCGATCAGATCCCTGATCTCATTGGTAAATCGATAGTTATAATTGAGATCACGAGGGAAGAACCTCGGATGCACCGATCCATACTCAGGACCCAGCTTCGGCCTTTCCGATTCCAGTCTTCCAAGATCAGAGAATACGCCATTGAAACCGATCTCACGCGCCAACTTAAGTTCCGCCATGAGGGAATCCGTGGTCGCTTCTTTGCGATCCAGAATAACATTGGCCAGCACCCATATTTTTTTCGGCACAGGTCGAGTGAGGTCGACTGCTTTCAGGGCTGCCAGACTTTGCTCAAATAATTCCTGGAGATTGATCATCCGATACGTCTTGTCGTCATCAGGCGATTTCGTTTCATTGGGGAAAAGCAGACAATACTGCATGGTAGGCATGTTATTACCCGGCACTGCCAGAGCATCACTCTTCAACTTATAGTTACGTAATGGTTTGGTGCCGGCGGCATCCGTAAAAAATTCAATCTCCACATCTACAGGATCGTAGAAACCAAAGCTCAATACCGTGCGGTTTTGAACCGCGCGGGATATGTTGATCATCCCTGTGGATTCTTTTGCTTTCAAAGATCCATCGAGCTTTTCGTGCAAACCATCCGCCATCAGGTAGCCCAGGGAAAAGGTCGGCTGAACCAGCGTATGACGTGCACCACGCACAACGGCGCGCACATCCTTATCGGCAAGATTGCGCATGCGGAAATAAACGGGATTATGAATATCTGCAAGATCAGGGATGTAATCAGGATTACTCGCGGCAATCAGCGCCTGAAACTTCGGAGTCGGAACTTTCGGATCAGGAATAGCTTCCACCTTGATACTGAGTGGACCCTCTCCCAGTTGACGATTAAAGCTCACCCAATCTTCCAGCGGCGCATCGACCACGCGATGAATGACACCCTTTGAAGTGCGCAGCAAAACACGAAATTTGCCCAGTCCAAAAACGTGACACGTGATATGCGCCGGGGGCGGCAATGCCGGTGCATCCACCCACTCATCCAGTTTAGATATCACCACACTCCATGCCCCGGTATCCGTAGAGGTTGCGAAGACATGGGGTGCCAGCCATGAAAAAATGCAAAGCCAGATGGCAAGCATTTGAGAAATGTTAATTTTTTTCAAAGTAAAGTCTCCAGGATTGCGGGGGGTTGTTCTTAAGAAATTTAAAAGTTACTATTTCCGGCCCGCCCGCGAAAGACGATCATAAATCATCATCATCTTCTTATTGCGATAGGCGATTTCCTCCTCGATCTGTTGGGGATAGAGATAATCTTCATTAAGTTGGATATAACGGCCATCCTGTTTTTTGCTCTCTTTGATAAGCGCGGAGAGTTTTTTAATCTCGGCGGGAACTTGAGCCAGCGTGAAGTCTTTTGAGTTTATTTTAGCCTCAATGCGCCGCCATCTTGTGCTCAACTCGCGTAAATCTGCCATTAGGATGAAATGGCTTAGCTCCCTGCCATTCCGTGTTGGCTTGAGAGCGTGCAGGATGCGGCTTGTTTTCACCGCCGACTCAAATGCGACCTCACGATCTTTCTTCGGCGTTTTGGGCTGGAGCATTGTCTCATTCAGCCAAAGCGCCTTCTGGAACAGAGCCGCCTGGCGATTATTTAATCCGAAGCGTTCCTGCGCGTACCGCACGACAAATGCTTTGGTATCCAGGGATTCTTCATTTTTTACCGCTTCCATGTGGGCCGCAAACAGCATTCGGTATCCGGAGAGAGGATAGACTCTGCGGATGGGAAGCATATCCATCACATCGCCATAGATTTCCCACTCGTATCCATATTCACCCGAGGTGGACCATGAGGTAAGGACGATGCCCTTGAAGCCGGATTTTTTTGTGAAGGGAACGTAGACGCGGAAGTTCTCAAAATGCTTTTCCCAGGTGGAGAGTGAATGATTATCCGGCGCAGAGCGGAGAGCGGGAGCTCCCCACATTTCATAGTTTTGGATATTTGCGAGATCGCCGAAGTGATTCGGCTCCCAGCCATAGTTCCAATCCATGAAAATGGTATCCTTTGGAAATTTTGAAACTGCCTCATGATGTTTCAGCAACATATCAGCCCACAAAATCGGACGTTTCCCGAGCTTGCGTACCGCGGCGATGATGTGCGTGAAATAATCCACATAAAGCCGGGATTTCCCATGCTTTGCAACTTTCGCTCTACAGTCCGGACAGTCGCCGAGAAGGTAGGTCTCATCGCCCCCGATATGAATATAAGGAGAGGGATGTGTTTCCGCGATATCCGCAAAAATCTCCGTAAATACTTCCATGGCTTGCTTCGGCTTGCAGGGGCAAAGCTGCGAAAGGTCGCGCTGGCGCCGGTCTTCGCGCAGATGTTCATACCGCGGATGTTGAAGGATATACTCGATATGCCCAAGGCACTGCTGGAGGGGAATAACGTCTATACCGAGCTTTGTGCACTCCTTGATAAATCCTTTCACCTCGTCGCGCGTATAGGCGTATTTGTTGGAGATAATGGGATGCTTTTTATAGGGATAGGTAGCCTCCCACTCGAGCAGTAGAGTATTATAACCAAGCGAGGCAAGATCCCGCACCTGCTGATGAAGCGCCTTGATCGGCATGGCTTGCACACGAAGGTCGAGATGAAATCCAATTTTTTGAAGAGAGCCAGTGGGCATAGGAATAGAAGTAAACGCTCGTCAGTGGTTTATAAAACAAAATTAATCGCATTTTGCGCTACACTCAAAACATGTGTTTTTCAAAGCCGTCATCATTTAAAGCCCGGTTGGGTTATCCATCTTTGGTGTAAGGAGGGCGACTGGAGCTGATCCCGGGTGAGGCATGGTTGCGCAATTAAAGTGTGTGTGATCAATGCCTCCAGAAAATAAAAAACCCGCAAGGATCACTCCCTGCGGGTTTTTAAATTGTAAGGGGACGGGCTTAACTGTTCCTGCGGCGACGAACTGTCCAAACAAGAAATCCACCCACCGAGCCTAGTAAAAGAGCTACACTGCTGGGTTCAGGAACCACGCTGACACGGCTCAGGTAGATATTCCCGGCTTGGTCATTATAAAGGCCGCCATAGCTAATTCCGTTAGCCGTAACGGTTCCCAGCGTAGGCGTGCCTGTAAGGCTTGCGAAATGGAAGAGAAGCAGATCGCTTCCATTGAGCCATCCCGTTCCATCATAGTTCAACTCCAGGTTAAACGTATTGAGTGTTAGCACGCCTGAGGTACTCGCAAAACCGGCGTGTGCTCCGAACGTGTCGGCGATCGTTGCCCCGCTGACAATATTGATGCTGGCCGCTACGAGACTGGCCGCGTTGGTATTCGTGGAGGTTCCCAGATTCAGGCGGGAATCGCCGAACACTTTTACGCTTCCGGTAGTGGTCAAAGCAGTCACGGTATTGGAAGCCGCATTAATGAGTTTGATATTGCCCGCCGTGGTGCCATCTCCGATCTGGAAGCTGGTCGTTTTGCCACCGGTTGTATTCAGCGTGCGATTAATGGAGAGCGTATGTTCCGTCCCAATGCCTCCATTAAGAGAAAAAGTCGTACTGCTGCCCGCCGCTTGATAGGTAGTAATCGCGCTTCCCTGGTCGGTAAAATTGCCTTTTACAGACACCCCGGTAATATCCTGACCAGCGAGATTCCCGAGAACAATATTACTTCCCTGAGCGATTAAAAAGTTACCATTTATAGTCAAATTTAGATGGGTGCTATCACCTCTAAACCATACGGAAGTAACCCTACTACTATCTGTAGTACTACCAATTGTCACATTTCCATAACCGGTATTTGTTCCACCCGTTACGGTGCTTTGCCAAACTTGTGTGCTAGGCGTGTTAGTATCGATTTGGAAAGTGGAACCCGTGCTAAATGTCGTATATCCGCTAAATACCCCACCCGGACCTGCAGTGTTGCTTACCCGCAGAGTGGTATTATTCAGCACGGAAACATTTCCGCTCGACTGCTGGTAAAGACCAAAATTGATCGTTCCCGCTCCTCCTGCCGAGGTATCTTTAACCGTGAAATACTTCAGACCAGGTGCATTATTCCTCACGAACGGGCCATTAGCGCCACCATCTGTGGCGAAAGTGTAGGAGTTCAAATCAAAAACAAGTTGGCTTGCGCTAATGTTGTTGGTGAAAACCGACTGCGTAAGATTGGTGAGACTCAGATTATTCCCAAGTTTCAAAGTAAGAACACTGCTGCTACCGGCGGTTAAGGTTAATGTTCTTAAGGAAAGCGCAGCGAGAGTGGGAGTCGTGAGATTCAGATCCGATGTCGAGGTGCTGCGATCAATAGTGGCCTGATCTCCATTAATGGGCGAAGCGGAGCCCGGGGTTCCCCAGTTGGTTACTGTCGACCATACCTGACTGCCCGACACGGTCGGATCGAAGGTGTAACTTGCTGCTTTAACGTTCTGCGCGGTTGTTACCGCGAATAGCGCGA
>JBDSIH010000229.1:0-4807 GCA_039918055.1 Chthoniobacterales bacterium | reverse complement strand
AATACCAAGCAGGCGGTGGAAGCAATCCGCACGCAGTTGCCACAGGGTCCGGAGATTCTTACGGTGATTGAATTTATCGAAGCGAGTAAGCGCGGAATTGTCCACTAACGCTTATCCGTAGAAAGTTTGTAAACGCGACTCGCGGTCTCGCCAGTAAATAAAATATTTCCATCCGGATAGTTTGTCGCATCCACCGGACGATCCGATTCTTTGGATTTATCCGCGGAAAGAAAATCGACAAGGGTCTTTGCGCGAACAGGATTTCCGTTTTCAAAGATCAGCGCCTCGACACGATAACCATGCTTTACGGTGCTGTTCCAGGAACCGCGCAGGCAGACGATTGCCGCTCCGTGATATTCTTTTGGAAACGTAGTGCCGCGATAAAATATCCATCCGGTGGGAGACATATGGCCGCCGAGAGGAAAAGCGGCGGGGAGCGATTTTTCCAGTTTTTCCACCGTCTCGGCATATCCCGCGTATTCAGGACGCGGCATATTTTTACCATCGGCTCCGGTCACCACGTAGGGATGACCGTAGTCCTTTCCTCTAATCAGGTGGTTGAATTCGCAGGAGGGATTATCATTATTAACAGGCGGATTCCTGGAAATACTATCGCTGCCATGATCGGTGCCGAATAGTTCACCCGTTTCCGGCTGCCAGTCTATTTTCTGCGTATTGCGCAATCCTGTGGCGATAAGTTGTTCATCGGTGCCATCGAGCTTGTAGGACCAGACTTTCTGACGTTTCAGGGCGAGGGCATCCTTGTTATCGAGGCCAATGTTTGATGAAGAGCCGAGGCCGGTGTAGACGCGATTGTCCGGGCCGATGGCAAGCATGCGGGTGTTGTGGCCGCCGCCGGATGGGAGGATTTTCTCGTCTAGAATGACGCCGCGGGATTCTTCCTTCGCATTTTTATCCAGGTGGATTTTCAGGATGCGTCCGTTTTCTCCCACATAGAGATCGTCTCCACGCGATACGATGCCGTGGGCACCCGTGATATTATCGGCTACCACCCAGAATTGATCGGCGACTCCGCTGCCGGTCGTATCTTTCAGTCCGTAGATTTTATCGCTCGCCGAGCTGGTGACAAAGACCACGCCATCAGGACGTGATGTGATGGTTCGCGGCTGTTTGATTTGATTGGAAAAAATCTGAAGTTTGAATCCCGGGGCAACAGTCGTTCCGGGAATGGTCTGCGCAAACAGACTGCTGCATGCAAATGTGAGGAAAAGTAATTTCCTGATCATGGAAGGAGATAAGCGCCAAGGCTCTTGCGCAGCAGGCGTTCATCGCCCACGCGAAAATTCTCACCGGTCTCAAATTTAAAACTTTTACCATCGCCGTTCACAAACTCAAGAAGCAGGGGGCGATTACCCGGATAGCGCGATACTGAGGTTGCAATGTCCTGAAGATTTTCCTCCTGCATGAGTGCCTTATCGAGACGGAGGATCACAGGCTTGCGCGAGGCTTTTGCTTTCAGTGCGGAAATTTCATTGGAAGATGCCCGCATGGAATCATCGCTCGGGAAAATGGTGGCGCTAATCGAGACGGCTTTTCCTGCAACAAGAAGGTCGGAGTATTTTCCAAGCACTTCGCTCCATGCCGTCATTTCCAACGAACCCGTGAAGTCTTCGAATTGAAAAATGGCAAAAGGCTTGCCCTCGCTTTTCGTAAATTTCTTTTCCACCGTGAGGAGAATGCCCGCGAGCTTTACGGTTTTCCGTTCCTTCAATTCCTTCACTTCGGCAACCGTAGTGAACTTTCCGCTCTCAATGGTTCCGAGATAATCGTCCAGCGGATGACCGGTGATATAAAATCCAAGAAGCTCTTTTTCGTGTCCCAGCATTTCCTGCTGTGTCCATGCATCGACGGTCGCTTTACGCGATTCCGGCGCTGCCATTGGGAAATCATCGAACATGGAAACTTGTCCGCTTGCGCGATCACGTTGCGCTGCGGTGGCAGAGCTCAGCGCATGCTCAATGGCTGCAAAGCCTTCAGCACGGGACGACACGATGGAGTCAAACGCTCCGCACTTGACGAGCGTTTCCAGTGTTTTCCGGTTTACGGCACGGGAATCAAGACGGGAACAGAAGTCCTCGAGCGATTTGAATTTTCCATTATTTTTGTTTTCGAGAATAGCAGTTTCCATCGCCGTTTCTCCGATGTTTTTAATCGCAGAAAGACCGAAGCGAATCGCGAGTTGGTCGCCGCCTTCTTCAGGCTCGAAGCGCAATGCACCGAAATTGACATCGGGAGGAAGAATTTTAATTCCCATGCGTTTGCATTCCGCGACGAGAATGGAGATCTTTTCCGTGTTGCTATATTCGTTGCTGAGCAGGGCCGCCATGAACTCCAGTGGGTATTTCGCTTTAAGATACGCGGTCTGGTAACTCACGAGCGCATAAGTGGCGCTGTGGCTCTTGTTGAATCCATAACCCGCGAATTTTTCCAGCACGTCGAAAATCGCATTGGCCGTGCGGTCATTGATCTGGTGATGCTCCTCGCAACCTTTGATGAAGCGTTCACGCTCCTTGGCCATCTTCTCAACGTCCTTTTTACCCATGGCGCGGCGAAGAAGATCCGCCTGTCCGAGGCTGTACCCAGCCATGACGCTCGCGGCCTTCATGACCTGCTCCTGGTAAATCAAAATACCGTAGGTTTCGCTCGCGACCTGCTCCAGCAGGGGATGCTCGTATTTGACTTTCTTACGGCCTTCCTTGCGCTCGATGTAGTCGTCGATCCATTCCATCGGGCCCGGACGATAAAGCGCGATGAGGGCAATGATGTCCTCGATTCTCTGGACGTTGAATTTTCGGCAGGTCTTGGTCATCCCGCCGGATTCGACCTGGAAGATGCCGATGGTTTCACCGCGATTATAAAGCGCGAACGCTTCAGGCTCATCCAGCGGAATGGTTTCAATTCGGAAATTTGGTTCCTTGCGCTGAATCAAATTAACGGCGTCCTGAATGATGGTAAGGTTCTTCAGTCCGAGAAAATCCATCTTGAGCATGCCGAGCTCGGTCAGTCCGTTCATGTCGAACTGCGTGACGATTTCGTTTTCTTTTCCGCGGCTCAGCGGAATTTCGTCAGATAGATCGCCCGCACCGATAACGACGCCCGCTGCGTGAATGCCAGAGTTGCGGGATAAGCCCTCCAGAACGGTGGCATATTCCCAGAGTTGACGCGTCGCGGGTTCTTCCTCCACAGCGCGTTTCAGCTCTGGATTTTTATCAATAGCACCCGGAACGCTTTTGCCGTCCTTATCAAGACGACTATTGAGCGTGATGTTGAGCTCATTGGGGATCATCTTCGCAATGCGATCTCCCTCGCTGTAGCTCAGGCCCATGACGCGGCCGACATCGCGCACCACGCTTTTCGCACCCATGGTGCCGAAAGTGACAATCTGCGAGACCGCGCGTTCGCCATATTTCTTGCGAACGTAATCAATGACTTCGCCTCGGCGATTAATGCAAAAATCCACGTCGATATCGGGAGGGCTGACGCGTTCAGGATTGAGAAAACGTTCGAAGATTAATCCATAGCGCAACGGATTCAGGTCGGTGATACCGAGAAGATAGGCCACAAGCGAACCCGCTGCCGATCCACGGCCGGGCCCGACAGGAATGCCATTTTGTTTGGCATAAAAAATAAAATCCCAGACGATCAGGAAGTAACTGACGAATCCGGCATTCTCGAGAACGCTCATCTCCTTGTCGAAGCGTTCCTGAATTTCAGTGCTTGCGGCTTCTTCCTTGGTAAAGCGTTGCTCCATTCCCTCCTGGCAGAGATCGCGAAGATACTGCTCGCGCGTCTTTCCTGCGGGTGGTTCGTACGAAGGGTATTTGAGCTTCCCGAATTCCATCTCGAAGTTGCAGCGTTCCGCGATGCGAAGGGTATTGTCGCAGGCTTCGGGAACTTCCGAGAATAACGCGCGCATTTCCTCGGCGCTCTTAAAATAAAGCTCAGGAACGTAGCGCATGCGCTTTTCGTCATGAATCATGGACCCGGTACCGATACAGATCATTACATCGTGCGCTTCGTGATGCTCACGTTCGAGAAAATGGACGTCATTCGCTGCAACCAGGGGCAGATCAAGATCCTTCGCAATTTTGATAAGCTCGGGATTGTTACGAATCTGCGCATCAAGACCGTGATTGTGCAGCTCGATAAAAAAATTATCCTTCCCGAAGAGGTCGCGATAAGATGCGGCAACTTCGCGAGCCTTCTCCGGTTGTCCCATAGAGATCAGGGAGTTTATTTCACCTTTGAGACATCCGCTCAGACCGATCAACCCCTTTGAGTGCTGGGCGAGGATTTCCTTATCGATCCTTGGCTTGTAGTAAAAGCCTTCCAGATGTGCGGCGGTGATAAGCTTAACAAGATTGCGCCATCCTTCGGCGTCCTGCGCGAGTAATGTAAAATGAAAAGCGGCATCCTTGCCGGATGACGCTTTTTTATCCGTCATCGCGCCGGGTGCAATGTAAGCTTCGCATCCCAGGATGGGTTTGATGCCCGCTTTTTCCGCCGCCTGGTAAAACTCCACGGCACCATAGAGATTGCCGTGGTCGGTGAGCGCCACCGCAGGCATGCCGAAGCCCTTCGCCTTCTTCATGAGGTCCTTGATACGGACCGCGCCATCAAGCAGGGAGTATTGGGAGTGAACGTGCAGGTGGACGAAGCTTTCCATCACCTGAAGTATCGCGGAATGCTTGCGCGGAATCAATGGGACTCGTTATTTTTTAAAAACTTTTTGGAATTATGCCGAGAAAGCAAAACGCCGCGGGAACGTTAATTCCTGCGGCGTGTT
>JBDSIH010000228.1:0-6346 GCA_039918055.1 Chthoniobacterales bacterium | reverse complement strand
TGCTTGTCGAATTTCAGGGACGCCGTCTCGCGCCGCAGGTTCGTGGCATTGATCCCGACCTGGAAAGTAAAGTCAGCGACATTCAGAAATTCATTAAGGTCGGTGAGTTCGATCTTTCCGGCGACAGCGCGGTCATAGGCTCTGAACTGGCTTACGCATTGCGGGTGACGGTTGGGGATCAGATCACTATTTTCTCTCCGACAAATCTGAATACCGCGCTCGAACAAATCAATCAGCTCGAGAATAAAGGGGCGGACTCAAAACAGCTCGCACAGGTGAAGCAGTTGATCATTCCTACTACGTTGACAGTGACGGGAATTTTTGAATCCGGGCGCTATGTTTACGACTCGGAATTTATTCTGGTACCGCTGCATATCGGGCAGGAATTGTATTCTTTGGCAGACGGCGTTCATGGCCTCACGGTGATGACGTCTGATCCGTATAAAGCAGAGGGAATAAAAAAAGTGCTGAGTAAGAAAATGGGCATTGCGTCGCAGACATGGATGGATATGAACAAGGAATTGTTCGACGCCATTCGCATGGAGCGAAACATGATGTTCTTCCTACTTTTCTTTATCATCATCGTCGCGGCATTTGGCATCATGAATACGCTCATCACGGTTACGGTTCAAAAGACGCGTGAGATCGGAATCATGAAAGCCCTCGGCGCGACAACCGCACAGATCATCGGCGTATTTCTAGGGCAGGGGATTGTGATTGGATTTTTTGGAACCATCACCGGGCTCGCTCTGGGAATGACGCTGATCCAATACCGAAATCAGGTCAGTGACTGGCTTTCCGCAGCTCTTGGTATCCAGGTTTTTCCAAAAGATATTTACCAGTTCTCGCAGATTCCGGCGCAGGTCGTTCCGAGTGACGTCGCGATCATCTGCGTCAGTGCTTTTGTAATCTGCGCGCTTGCCGCGCTTATTCCCGCATGGTTTGCCACGCGTCTCGATCCGGTAAAAGCGCTTCGCTACGACTAACTTCGTGAGATTTAAAGGGATAGTTTAAAGCGATTGGCTTTCTTCGCGGGAGAGTTCTCTCCATGTGCCGGATGCAAGATCGCCCAGATTAATTTCACCGATCGCCCTGCGGATCAAACGCAGTGTAGGGTGTCCCATCGCCGCCGTCATTTTTCGCACCTGGCGATTTCTTCCCTCGTGGATTTGTAGTTCTATCCACGTATCTGGAATGCTCTTCCGCACGCGGATCGGAGGGTTGCGTGGGACAATAGTTGGCTGCGGCTCGAGAATGCTGGCGCGGGCCGGTAAGGTCTTTTTTCCCTCGATGATTACGCCTTCGCGGAGCTGCGTCAGCGATTCCGAAGAGGGTGTTCCTTCCACCTGCGCCCAGTAGGTTTTCCAGAGTTCGTTTTTCGGACTCAGAATGCGCGCGTTCCATTGCGGCTCGTCGCTTAGGAGGAGAAGACCCTCGGAATCCGCGTCCAGTCGGCCAATGGCATAGACGTCTTTTGGAAAACCGAATTCCGCCAGTGTCCTATTCTCGCCTTTGTCCGGCGTGAACTGCGAAAGCACCGCATAAGGTTTGTGAAAGGCCAGTAGCATGCTGTGCCGCGCGCTTAGCGTCTCTTAATAATACATCAGCGAGCAGACCAGAAGCACCACGCCATAGACGGCGCCGCCAATGACCGCCGCATTCCAGCGCGCCGAATTTTCGGTAATCCATTTTATCTGGTCGCGCAGGGTGTAGGGCATGCCCACCCAGAAAAGTCCGGCAATGATCCACGCGTAGGCCAGCACCACAAGAAACAGGCGGCTCTCCGGCGCTTTGAGAAAGGCCGCTTCCAGAAGCGGTTCCGCAGCCAGCAGGGCAAGCATTCCGAGTGCGCGCACGGCGAGAAGTTCATCGATAATTTTCCACGTCAGTCCCGCTGCTATAGGGATCGCCACGAGCATCATATTCCGCGACGGGCTGAATTCCCCGAGATCCATCGTCTCGATGAGGTAGAAGCTCCAGATGGCAACGATGAGTAAAAGCGCGGTGCCCATCTGTTTATTGCGCGGGAAGTGCCGGAGAGCCGTCCGCACGCTCGCTGAGGACAGCATGGCAAAGACATGTGTCACGATCAGCAGAATCGCCACGGTCAGGCCCACGGATTTTAGAGAAAAATGGTAGATCATTTCGAGGGCGCGAGTTTTCCCAATTTTGCATGGGTTTGCCAAGCCTGTTTCTGAAGAGCGTCCTCCGCCGCCTGCACCTCGGCGACCTTTTTACTGCGTCCGGCGCCCTTACCAAGTGTGGTATCTTCCCAGATCACCACGCATTCAAATTGCTTCTGATGGTCGGGCCCCGATTGCGCGGTGATGGTGTAGTGTGGCGGCTCGGTCGAGACAGACTGGAGGATTTCCTGGAGCTGGCCCTTGGGGTTCACCTCCGTCGGCTCCTGCGTGAGATCGACAATATCCTCATGCGTCTGCGCCAGCACAAATTTCCGCGCCGGTTCCAGCCCGCCATCGAGATAAATGGCCCCCACGAGCGCCTCAAAGGCATCCGCCAGCGTCGATGCCCGGTCGCGTCCGCCGGAAGATTCCTCGCCGCGGCCCATCATTAAAAAATCGCCCAGCTTCAGAGTCGCCGCATAGCCTCGCAGGCCGCCTCGGGATACCAGGCGCGAACGCAGCTTGGTGAGTTGTCCCTCGGTAAAATCCGAGAAAATGCGGAAAAGATGATCCGTCACAATGACCTGCAGCACCGCGTCACCGAGGAACTCCAGCCGCTGGTTATCGAAGGGATAGTTCTTCCGTTCCAGCGAGATACTGGAATGCGTCATCGCCTCCGCCAGAAGCAGCGAATTTCGGAATTTGTATCCGATCCGCTCCTCCAGAGGACTCATAAACGCCGCCGATACTTGGGGTAGTAGCTCCATGGAACAGTCAAAAATAGGGTGGGGGTGCGCCAGACGCAACTCCGAAGGCATACTATTGTTGCCTCCCCCATGAAATGAGGGAAGTGCGGATGGAATGCCCCTCATAAATGCCGGGGAATTGCTAAAAAGTGAAGGATTCCGTGAGGGTTCGGACACTGTAGGCGAAGGGACAATGAGGGGAAGTGATGGTGTTTTAGCCCTTCGGCCTGTGTGCCGGCCGCCAATTATTAAAAACAGGAGTTGAACCGCGGAGGCGCCGAGACGCGGAGTCCAGATGGAGGTGTAATTGTAGCGGCATTCATGAGAATGCCGGGGGTAATGGGAAGTGAAGAGATCGGAGAAGATCGGAATTCTCACGAATCCCGCTACGGGGGAGGGCGGATTTCCACATCCGCCGATTTTAGGCCCGGTTTTAAAAAGCTTCATGAAATATGGGGTCTAGTCTAATTCAGGGATTGAATTTTGACAAGGTATTGTCTAGACTCGCCCTTATGATTATTAAGACTGTTACGAAGGTTATCCTTTTGGGTTCGGTGGTAATGACGGTGTATGACGAGCAGGAATGCCATGGCAGACGCAAAAACCTGCGGGCCGCGGAGTGTTTCCATCGTCACCTCATGGCAGGGGATTCCGAGAAAGATAAAATGGACCTTCTTCTCCAGGCCACCCAGGCGGGGACATTCGGGGTCTTCAGTAAGGAGATCCGGGACTCTATTCCGGATTTTCGAAAGGTGGTTGATGCTTATTTCGAGCTGGGTCTCACTACAGGATTCGACATGCGGTCTGAAGTGCAGTGATCTGACTCTTAATCAATTGGTGGTAGGTTCACTGCAGCTCGCGAAGCGAGTAACTCAAATACCATGGGCATTCGGCAGAGCTCATCTTTCGATAAAATAAGTCCTAGCTCAACGGCACTATTCTTTTAAGCCATTGCTGATTCGCGAATAAGATATTACTTAACAAGTAAAATTATATCTCGTTCTCTTTTTTACCTAGCCCAGACAAACTCTTCAGCCGGCTTGATTTCAGGAAGTCACGTCAAGAACCATAATATTCGGCGCAGCCAGTTTGGGGTACGGTTAAGAGATGATATTATATTCTTCGAAAAACCTTCAGAAGCGTCTCCAATTGGAGACATTTATATGCGTTCTTTGCGAGGTGGCGATGTGCTTTGCTGATGCCTGTAAACATTGCAATGACCGGCGCGTGACTCAATTCCATAAAGAGAAGCGGCAAAAGCCTTTACCGAGGGCGGTCTTACATGGAAACTCACCCATCATATGAATGCCGTCGAAATCGAGGAAGCTGTATCTCGGCTCACGGAAATGCCTTTCGACGCGGAAGGTTTCCCTTTTGCTTTCCTCGAAGCCTTTGGCAATAAAGAGACGACCATCCGTCGCTTGCAAAGCGGGAATTCGAACCAATCTGATCTCACCGGCGGCATTCTGCAGCGTAGTAATATTCACCTTAAGGTTTGCGCTGAAGGAGAGGTGAGTGCCGAACTCGACGCGCTGCGTGCGAGTCCGGCTACAACGAAGCAAAAGGCGAAAATCATCCTCGCTACCGATGGCAAAACCATCGAAGCGGAAAACCTCTCTGATGGTGAAACGGTCGTCTGTAATTACGCGGACTTGTCTGATCACTTCGGCTTCTTCCTTCCACTGGCCGGTATCACCACGGTTAAGCAGATTCGGGAAAACGCATTCGACATCAAGGCTACCGGCCGCCTGAATCGCCTCTACATCGAGCTGCTCAGGGAAAACCCCGATTGGGACACAGTTACTCGTCGAGAGGATTTAAACCACTTCATGGCTCGGCTGATTTTCTGTTTCTTCGCCGAGGACACTAGCATTTTCCGCAGTGATGGCCTCTTTACAACCACCATCGAGCAGATGAGCGCGGGAAATTCCTCGAACACCCACGAGGTGCTCTCCGAACTCTTTCTCTCTATGAATACGAAGCTGGCGGAGCGTGAGAAGGCAGGAATCCGTAATTGGGCAGACGTATTTCCTTATGTGAACGGTGGTCTCTTCTCCGGTAGCTTGGATGTGCCGAGGTTCAGCCAAATCGCCCGCTCTTACCTCCTCCACGTAGGCCGCCTTGACTGGACGAAGATCAACCCCGATATCTTCGGCTCCATGATTCAAGCCGTGGCGGATGACGAGGAGCGTGGCGCTCTCGGCATGCACTACACCAGCGTGCCTAATATCCTCAAGGTACTCAACCCACTCCTCCTTGACGACTTGCGCACTCGGCTGCAGGAGGCGGGAGACAATGCTCGTAAGCTCCTGAATCTACGCCTGCGTATCGCCCATATTCGAGTCTTCGACCCCGCCTGCGGCTCCGGTAATTTTCTCGTCATCGCCTACAAGGAAATGCGTGCCATCGAGGCAGAAATCAATTGCCGCAGGGGCGAGGCCGAACGGCCCTCTGACATTCCCCTCACCAACTTTCGCGGCATTGAGCTTCGAGACTTCCCTGCCGAGATCGCTCGCCTCGCCCTCATCATCGCCGAGTATCAGTGCGACGTGCTCTATCGCGGCGAGCAGCTTGCTCTCGCCGAGTTCCTGCCACTCGAAGCCGCCAACTGGATCACCTGCGGCAACGCCCTGCGACTCGACTGGCTGAGCATCTGCCCACCCAGCGGCATAGGTGTAAAAAACCGCGCCGAGGATTTATTCGAAACGCCAATGGATCAGGCAGAAATTGATTTCGAGAATGAGGGAGGGGAAACTTATATTTGTGGAAATCCTCCGTATCTTGGCTCTACGTGGCAGTCTGACCAACAAAAGACCGAATTAAAGTCCATTTTTGAAGGACGAACGAAACTGTGGAAGTCCCTCGATTATGTCGCTGGCTGGTTCATGAAAGCCGCCGATTATGGCGCTCACACACCATGCGCTACCGCCTTCGTTTCGACCAACTCGATTTGCCAAGGACAACATGTGCCGATTCTCTGGCCGCTCATCTTTAAAACCGGCCATGTGATTCATTTCGCCCATACCAGTTTCAAATGGGCAAACCTCGCCAGTCATAATGCAGGAGTCACGGTTGCCATTTTAGGCATCACCAACGGTGCAGAAAAGATTCGGCGGCTATATTCTTTGGATGGTGATGGAAATGCGGTGCTTAAAGAGGCGGAAAACATCAATGCTTACCTCGTCGCCGGTTCAGATGTGATCGTAGAAAAATCGCAAAAACCCGCGAATAAGCTGCATGAAATGAGTTTCGGCAATAAGCCCATGGATGGCGGTTATTTGCTTTTAGAACCTTCTGATTTGGTCGCCTTGATCTTTCATCTGAACAGCAGAAGAAGTTCATCCGAAAAATCTATGGCTCCGCTGAATTCATCCGAGGTTTGGAACGTTATTGCGTATGGATTCCAGATTCAGAAATACAAGAAGCACTCGCAATCCCAACCATCAAGCAGCGTATTGACGGAGTTCGCTTAATGAG
>JBDSIH010000227.1:0-6408 GCA_039918055.1 Chthoniobacterales bacterium | reverse complement strand
ATCTTTCCTTTATGCCGTCATTCGGGTTTGCCATTACGCTCATGGCGGTGGTGGGGCGGGCCATCGGCGCAGGGGATCCCGAGCTTGCGAGCCGACAGACTTATCGCGCTCTCTGTGCCACCATTATATATATGGGCTGTATCGGGTTCATGTTTTTGATTTTTCGAAATCACCTGATCGGGCTCTTTACGGATTCCCCGCACATCATAGCGATCGGATCGCACATCCTGATTCTCGTGGCTATTTTTCAAATCTTTGATGCTTCGCAGATGGTTTTTGTCCATGCCCTGCGCGGAGCGGGAGATACGAAATGGCCAGCGAAAGTATCCGGCATTCTTTGTGCCACGCTTTTTTTGGGCGGTGGGTACACAGTGGCGAAATTTTTTCCGCAATTTCAATCACTGGGACCGTGGGGTATGGCGACGATCTATATGATCACGCTGGGTTGCATAATGGCACTGCGTTGGAGCTTTGGTCCCTGGCGAAAAATGACGATCTTTCAATCCTGACCGGATTGGCGGGATGCGTTTAACCACCCTGCACGGGAGGCATAATGGAAATTACTTCGTTTTCCCGCAGGATATGTTCGCGTTCGACATAGTCCATATCAGCAGCGATGAGCAGTTGCTTCTCCCAATTTTTTAACGCCGGAAATTGAAGGAAAAGTTTTGCGAGCAAATTCTCCACGGTTTCTCCCTGCACCATTTCAATAATGGCTTCCGGTGTCTTCGTGGCTTCATCCCGGAGTATGGAATAGAATTCAACTTTGATTTTCATGTTTGCGGGCGATCAATAGCTTCCGATTTAAGAACACCGATGAAAGGTAGATTACGATAATACTCCCGATAGTCCAAGCCGTATCCCACCACAAATTCGTTTTCAATTTCAAAGCCCATGTAATCCGCCTCGATAAGGGGTGTGCGGGCGATGCGCTTTTGGAGAAGAACGCAGGTGCGGATGCTTAATGCTCTGGATTTTTGCAGAAACCATTCCTTCATGCCTTTAAGCGTGGTTCCTGTATCGAGAATGTCATCGATCAGCAGGACGTGCCGGTTTGTAAGGTTTTGGATTTCCTTATCTTCGAATTTCAGCGAGCCGGTGCTGCCCACGCCTTCATAGCTGGAAACACGCATGCATTCGACATGCACTGGAAGTGAAATTTTACGCACAAGGTCGGCGAGAAAAATGAAACTACCATTTAAAAATGCGACCATGACGAGTTCCTTTCCCTCGTAGTCGCAGTTGATCTGTCGAGCAAGTTCCTCGACGCGAAGCAGAATATCCTGCTCGCGGAAAAGAATTTTCTCGATGTCTTCGAACATGGTTACACGGCTTGCAGAGCGGCCTGGATATTTTTTAATTGTCCTTCGGCGCCGAGCTTACGGTTTTTCGCTGCAATGAAGTTTGCATATTCCTGGATGAAGATTTTACCGGGAGGGCGCAGGTCGAACTGCTCCGGATGATCGCGGAAATATTCGCGATGCACGCGCGTCCAGATGAGACGTCCGTCGGTATCGATATTGATCTTGGTGACTCCGAGGCGCGCAGCGGGAAGATACTCATCTTCGTTTACGCCTTTGGCTGAAGGGTCTAGTTTGCCGCCGGCCTTATTGATGCGGGCAACTTCCTCTGCAGGGACGCTGGAGCTTCCGTGCATGACGATTGGCGTATCGGGCATGCGTTCCTGGATGGCTTTGATGACATCGAAATGCAGTCCCTGACTTCCGGTGAACTTGAAAGCCCCGTGACTGGTGCCGATGGCTGCTGCGAGGGAATCGCAACCCGTGCGCTTTACGAATTCCACGGCCTGTTCGGGATCGGTAAGGCATGCATGGCCTTCATCCACGGCGATATCTTCCTCTACGCCGCCGAGCATGCCGAGTTCGGCTTCCACACTTACGCCATGTTGATGGGCGTAATCGACGACGCGCTTGGTGATCTCGACATTTTTTTCAAATTCTTCGTGGCTCGCATCGATCATGACGGAGCTATAGAAACCGGAATCAATGCAGTCGCGGCAGGTTTCTTCATCACCGTGATCAAGATGAACGGCAAAAATGAGATCGGGATACATTTCGCCAGCGACACGGATCATGGATTCGAGCATGCGCTTGTCGGTATACTTTCGTGCGCCGCGGGAAATCTGGATGATGAAAGGCGAGTTGCTCTGCTGGCAGCCCTGGAAGAGGCCGAGAGTCTGCTCGGTGTTATTAATGTTATAGGCGCCGATGGCGTATTTGCCGTAAGCGAGTCGGAAAAGTTCAGCTGTGGTAACGATCATTCGTTTGCCATGTCAGCGAAGAATAGCCGCTCACGCAAGAACAAGTCTGCGAAAATAAAAAGATCAGTTTCTGGGGAAGACCCCGATGGCCTGAAGTTCTCCATTGCGGATTTCGAAGACCTCATAGCTCACGGGATGCAGGGCGACTTCAAACTCATCCACCACCGTACGGGCCATGAGGTCGAAATGTCCGGCTATTTTCGGGAAGAGATAGACTTTATCGCGGCTGGGAATCAGAGCCACGATATCCGGGCCAAGCAGCGGACTGAAACGATCGGTAAAATCAGGAGCCAATATCGAGGTTGCCGCGAGTTGGTTATTCGTTTCAAGCACGATGAGTTCAATGACGTTTTTGGAATTGCGAATGATGACTGGCTTAATGGCAGCGAGGGCTTTCGTGGAGTTTTTCTTCGCGATCTGATCGAAATCCGCCCGTTTTTTAATGGGTAGGGCCAGCATTTCCGGCTTTGTGAGATAGCGTAAAGTGCCATTTTCCATTATGGCGGGAACCAGAAGGGTCAGTTTGGAGTTAGGGACCGGGGTGAGGATTGGAGGGCGGAGCATGGCCGCCTCAGGCAAAAGATAATAAGGAGAATCCGGTTTAATACTCTCTTCCGCAAAAGAAAGGGTTGCGCTGATGAGAAGCGCAATCAATAGTTTCCCCGTTTGGTTGAATTGACGCATGATTGCTTTTATTGAAGGCGCGCTCGTTGAAGCGCTACCGACGCAGGTTACTGTGGATGTACAGGGGGTGGGGTATCAAGCCCTGATCCCGCTTTCAAGTTTTGATCGTATGCCCGCCGAGGGTGTGAAGGTGCGTTTACTGACCCATCTACACGTTCGTGAAGATGCGCTGACGCTTTATGGATTCATGACAAACGGAGAACGCGATCTCTTCCGTTTGCTTCTCAATCACGTGACCGGGGTAGGCCCAAAGCTCGCACTCGCGATTCTTAGCGGCATGAGTGTGGAACATTTTAAATCCGCCGTAGTTGCATCGGATGCGACGGCGATTTCCCGTATTAGCGGTGTGGGTAAAAAAACGGCTGAGCGTGTCATTCTCGAGTTGAAGGATCGCGTCGGTGTTGCCGCAGCTTGGGAGGCGGCCAGCGATGCAAATACGCCGGGCATCGGCGAGTCGCGTATTAATGACGCTGTGCTTGCCCTGATTTCCCTCGGTTACAAACAAGTTGAGGCGCATAAGGCGGTAAAAGCCGCAGTGAGCAGATCCGCTAAGCCAGAGGAAATTTCGCCCGAAGCACTCGTCCGCGAAGCTTTACGGAGTCTTGCGGGATGAATGTGATGGAGCCGGCTGAAACGCTGCGCCGTGCGCATTCCATTCGGGATGCTTTGCCGGAAGGCGGACTTTTCCATGAAAAATCATGGCGCATCGCTCCGAGTGCATTTCCGATTGATGAACCGCTCGCGGAGGAGATCGAAAAATTGGGATATCGCCTCCTGCTTTTTGTCCGCGCCTGTAATTTACTTTATCGGCAAAGTATTAAGGGGCGTCAGCCCGCGTGGATTGCAGAATGGCTGGATCGCGGGAAGCCGAAGGAGCTTGTGGAGTGGAGCCGCGAGCGGGCCATCCAGAATGATCTTCCGCGCGTATTGCGTCCCGATTTGATTTTGACCGAACGCGGATTTGTCATCGCGGAAGTGGATAATGTACCCGGCGGTATCGGACTGACGGCATGGCTGAATCGCGAATACGCCGCGCTTGGCGATCCGGTGATCGGTGGCGCAAATGGCATGCTTGAGGGATTTGGAAAAATTCTCCCCGGTGGAGATATTCTTGTCTCGGATGAAGCATCCACGTATCGCCCGGAAATGGAATGGCTTGCGAAGCAGTTAAATGGTTCCGCTTCCGATGGAAAAAACTGGCGCGTATTGACTACGGATGCCGGCCAGAAATTTCAGTCGAATGTTTACCGTTTCTTTGAATTATTTGATTTTGCGAATATTGCGTGCCTGCCGGAACTGGTCAGCGCCATGCAGGCCGAGGAGGTGAGTGTGACCCCACCGCTGAAGCCTTACCTGGAAGAAAAAATGTGGTTTGCGCTTTTCTGGCTGCGTCCTCTGCATGAATTCTGGAGGCGGGAATTGAGTGAGCGGCATTTTGAAGCGTTGAAGCAGGTGATTCCCTATACATGGATGCTCGATCCGCAACCGCTCCCTCCGGTGGCGGTTTATCCGCATCTTGAAATTAATGACTGGAAGGAACTGACGAAGTTCAGCCAGAAGGAACGGGAACTGATCCTGAAAGTAAGTGGGTTTTCCGAACGAGCATGGGGATCGCGTGGTGTATTTGTCGGCAGTGACCTTTCTTCCCCGCAATGGAGAGCGGCCATAGAGGCGGGACTTACGGACTGGAAGAAGAATCCCCATATCCTACAGCGTTTTCAACCAGGGAAACTGGTGGACCATTTCTATCTGGATGAGGAAAGCGGGGAGGTCGTTCCCATGAAGGGGCGGGTGCGTATTTGCCCGTATTACTTTATCGCTGAGGAACGTACAACGTGCTCGGGAATCCTTGCGACGATCTGTCCGCCGGATAAGAAGCTTCTACATGGGATGGGGGACGCCATTTTGGCTCCGGTTTGTGCTTCACCAGAGTAAATCAGCTTGACTTGAGGGGCATTAGGCTGTTTCTTCGATCCTCTTCCACCCATTGTGGGTGCGATTCTACCTGTAACGATTTTTTATGAATACCCAGCTTGTTGACGCCGCCGCTAAAGTAATTCCTGACATGCCTATTCTCATCAATATGGTATCCAAGCGCGTTCGTCAGCTGAATGCAGGTTCACGCCCTATGGTTGAAGTACATCCTTCCATGGATACGCGTGATGTCGCGCTGGCAGAAATCGCCGCAGGCAAAGTCATCGTTAAAAAAGTCGAACCGGTCGAAGTAGTCTAAGACTTCGTCCGCCAACGTGCGGAACCCAATGTCTGAGGATATTGTCACCAACCGCCGGGCGTTGCACAGCTACCATATTCTGGATCGCTTTGAGGCCGGCATTTCGCTCAAAGGAACAGAAATCAAGTCCATCCGAGATGGCCTTGCGAATATTCAGAACTCGTTCGCGCGTATTGACGATGGCGAAGTTTTCATTCACGGGGTGGATATTCAGCCCTACGCAAAAGCCAGCCATGAGCAGCACCTTCCAAGGCGTCCACGTAAGCTCCTACTGCACCGTCGCGAGATCGATAAACTTTTTGGAATGACGGCCGTAAAGGGGCTGGCCCTCGTGCCATTGCGCCTTTACTGGAAAAATAACCGAGTAAAAGTGGAACTCGGAGTCGGCAAGGGAAAAGACGTTGGCGATAAGCGGCAGGACATCAAAAAACGCGAGGAAGACCGGGAAGCGCAGCGAGAAGTCAGCCGGTTTACACGCGGAAAAGGCGGTTAGTCGAACCGGTCAGTCAGCCGGGTGCCACGGAACAGGCTTTTATTTCAATTTCTGGGTTGCGGAAACAGGTCGGGATAGGCCACTTTCAGATATGTTCATAGTAGCAATAGTTTTACTGGTTATCATTGTCATTGCGGTGCTGTTTGTCATCAGCACTTACAACGGGCTAATCACACTTCGCAACCGCTATAAGAACGCCTATGCGCAAATCGACGTGCAGCTTAAGCGGCGCTACGATCTCATTCCCAACCTGGTAGAAACCGCCAAGGGTTACATGAAGCATGAGAGTGGAACGCTGGAAGCGGTGACCAGTGCTCGTAATCTTGCTGTCACTGCCGGAGCAAAGGCGGCTGCAGATCCTGGCAATCCTGAAGCGATGCGCCAGTTACAGAGTGCAGAAGCCGGACTCGGTGGCGCGCTGAGTAAATTGATCGCAGTTTCCGAAGCTTATCCTGACCTGAAGGCGAACCAGACCATGAGTCAGCTCATGGAGGAATTGACCTCGACGGAGAATAAAGTGTCATTTGCCCGCCAGTCCTATAACGACACCGTCATGGCCTATAATACGCAGCGGGAAATCTTCCCCTCGAATATTATCGCAGGCACTTTCAATCTCGGTCCCGCAGAATTGTTCCAGATCGAAAACGCGAGTGAGAAGCAGGCGCCGAAGGTATCATTTTGATGCCTCCGGTTTTTCCAGATAAAGAAGCCTTCATC
>JBDSIH010000226.1:0-6329 GCA_039918055.1 Chthoniobacterales bacterium | reverse complement strand
GTGACGCCAGCAGGAAGGGCAATGTCTTTAACGTGGATGCTGTCGCCAATTTTAAGGGCGGAGATATCGACAGTAATAACTTCGGGAAGATCTTTTGGAAGACATTCGATTTCCAATGCGCGCAGATTTTGCTCGAGGAGACCGCCGAAATTTTTGACACCGTCTGCTTCGCCGGTTGGTTCGACAGGAACTTCAGCCGTGAGTTTTTCATCCGCAGAAACGGCATGGAAATCCACGTGAAGGATAATGCCTTTGACCGGGTGGTGCTGCACTTCCTGAATGAGGGCGAGGCGATTGACGGTTTTGCCGTTTTCATCAATCTGAAGATCGATAAGAAGGTTTTCACCAATGGCGCGGGAGAGAATGCGATCAATATCCTTGTGGGAAATTTCGAGACCCAGGGGTTTCAGTTTTGATCCGTAAATATTGGCGGGGACGTTGCGGCGAGCCCGGACTTGTTTTACTGCATTGCGACCGTTTTCCGTGCGCAGACGCGCCGATAACTTAACTTGATTGGACATGATAATTTACTCTTTTTGCTTGTTCTTTAAATCAAAGAGCGAACTTACAGATTCGTCTTCGTGAATTCGCTTCAGCCCTTCTCCGAGCAGCTCTGCCACTGATAAAACAGTGACTCTGCTGTCGAGATCGCTTCGCGGCGGCACGCTATCCGTCGTAATTAGCTCCTTGATTTCTGAGCTATTCAATCGCTCAACCGCCAAATCTGTCAATACTGCGTGAGAAACGCCAGCATAAATATCTTTGACCCCCATTTCGCGTAAAATCTTTGCCGCGCTGGTGAGAGTTCCTGCTGTTTCGGTCAGGTCGTCGATAATCAAAACGTTTTTGCCTTTTACCTCACCGATAACGTGTAAAGCCTGAACCTTGGTGGCGGTTTTCCGCTGTTTTACGACGATGGCAAGACTTGCACCCAGGGCTTGAGCATAGGCAGAGGCCATTTTCACACCGCCTACGTCCGGAGATACGACGACGAGGTTTTCGAGATTTTTAGCCTGTAGATAATGAATCAGAACAGGCAGTGCATAGAGGTGATCCACGGGAATATCAAAGAATCCCTGAAGCTGCTGTGCATGCAAATCCATGGTGAGCAGACGATTAACGCCTGCGGCTACAAGAAGATTGGCCACCAGCTTGGCGGTAATGGGAACACGGGGCTGATCTTTACGATCCTGACGGGCGTAGCCGAAAAACGGAATCACGGCGGTAATGCGTGCGGCACTGGCGCGGCGGGCTGCATCCACAAGGATGAGCAATTCCATCAAATTCTGGTTTGTGGGAGGGCAGGTCGGTTGAACGATGTAGACGTCCCTTCCGCGGATATTTTCGTTAATTTTAACGAAGGTCTCCCCATCCGGAAAAGAAGTGATGGTGGCGTCACCGAGGGGAACCCCCATGTAATCGCAAATGTGCTTTGCCAACTGGGGGTTGGCGTTTCCGCTGAAGACTTTGGTTTCGGGTTCGTAACGGTACATCGGTAAAGGCGCAAAGGCGGGTGCGGACGAATTATTTTTTACTAACGGGCTGGTTCAGGAGTTGGAGGCGGATTGTTTGGAATGGTCGGTTCAACACGGTCTTCCTGCAATCGCCCGAATTGCGCTTTCCGCATGGTGGTTGAGTATTCCGCTACGGAAGGATCCATTTTGGTGATTTTTTTATCCAGCAGTTCGTAATACTTGCGAAACGCAGCACGGCGGTCTCCGTCATTTTGTGCCTTGTCGGCCTGATCAAGAAGACTGCGGATAGCAGCATCCTTGATCACTACGGTCTTTGCCTTGCGATAGTTCAGGCGTTCCAGGCGAAGCTTTTCCGCCTCATTTTGCTTTGCGGCGGGCAGGTTGATTGCGTCTGTCGGTTTGGTTTCTTCAGGAACAAAGCTATTTGGCTCCGTGAATGCGGAGTCAGGCATGGCTTCATCGGTTTTTTTAGGACCTTCAGCTGCGGCCGCGCCGGCAGCGGAGGCGTCAGGCTCGGTGGGTAAGGGGCCGGACTGGTCGGCGGAGGCGGGTGTTTCTCCTGCAGTGGCGGGAGTGCTTTTTTCTGATGCTTCGGAAGAAGGGCCGCTAGTCGCAGCCTTTGTGGCTTCAGCAGACATGGGGGCGGGGGCGATGGCGGGAGATACGGAAGGAGTAGCTGGCGTAGGGCTGCTGCTTTCTGTAGCGGGTGCCGTTGCACTCGTGGTTAGCGAGGGGGCAATAAATTGTGGGGAGGAAGCCGGCGTCGGACTTTCTTCGGGGGTAGAGGCGGCGGCCGCAGGAGACGGTTGGGCTGCGCCCTGGCTATATGCCTGTGCACAGACCAATGCGCTTAAAAAAAGGATCAATGAGAAATTCTTCATTCCTAAATAGGGATTTATATGGGATATGCTCGACGCCAGAGTGAAAAAGCAAGCAGGTTTGCGATCCCTTGGCAAGCGATGAGCCAATGTTATTACAGATGTCCCAATCTTTAAGGCCTATTTCTCTTCCTTTTTCACCGATCGAAGTGGCGCGAAAGCTGTGCAATCATGAGGGCTTCGCCTTTCTGGATAGCAGTATGGCGGGGGATAAGGCAGTTTCAATCCTTGCCGCCCGGCCTCTGGAGATACTATCCGGGTCTCTTTATAAAGACGGAGTATACCTGGAAGAGAAGCTGACGTCTTACCAGCTCCCCGTAAACGGAAGTATTGGCCCCGACGGTGCTGCCATCGGCTGGATCGGCTACGAAGGGGAGTTTGTATTTGGGATTTACCGTGACCTGCTGATTTACTGTCACGATACCGGCTTATGGCATGAGATAGGAAATCTCTCCGCGCATTTTCATGCCGAAGCTTCCACGGCCATGCAGCCAATGGCTTTTGAAGCCCTTATGCCGCAAGATGCATTTTGCAAGATGGTCCGCCGTGCAAAGGATTATATCGCAGCGGGGGATATCTACCAGGCCTGCCTCGCCTATCCGTTTTTATGCAAAAAATGGACGGCGGATTCGTGGGCATTTTATGAAAACTTCCGTAAAGTCTCTCCGGCTCCGCATGGGACATTTCTGCGTCTCGATGGGTGGGAGATCATGTCGGGATCCCCGGAAACATTTCTGAATATGCAGGATCGGGCTATTGCCACGCGCCCCATCAAGGGAACGAGTGCCCGCCACGATAATACCGAAAAAGACGCAGCCTCCGCGCGTGAGTTGGTGGCATCCCCCAAAGAAGCCGCGGAATTGGTTATGATCACCGATCTTGAGCGGAACGATCTGGGGCGCGTTTGTGAGTATGGTTCAATCCGCGTGAAGGAAATGCTCAAGCTGGAGCGATTCGAGCAGGTCTTTCATCTTGTCTCGACGGTGGAGGGGAGATTGAGACCGGAATGCACTCACCTTGAAGCATTGAAGGCGTGTTTTCCCGGCGGTTCCATTTCGGGTGCGCCGAAAATCCGTGCCTGTGAAATCATCGCGGAGCTGGAGCCATTTCCGCGCAAAATTTACACGGGTGCAATTGGCTATTTTGGATTTGATGGAAGCAGCCAGTTCAATATCGCCATCCGGACGGTGGTGGCGAGGGATGGGCAGGCGAGCTTCCACGTGGGTGCGGGTATTGTAGCTGATTCCGTGCCGGAGCGGGAATGGGAGGAAACGCTGGAAAAAGCTTCCGGCATTCTCAAGGCGGCCCAAGGAGATATAAGAGCCAGGGAAATTTGAATCGTCTTTGAATTTCGCGAGGAAAATATTTCCTAAATCGAAAGCGGCTGATATTTTGCCACACCTAAATGAGTGCCTATCCAATTCGTTCCAGTCGCCAATGTCACCTGCTTGACAGGTTGTGGGATTTTGCATGGAGCGAGAAGGTTCTCGCTCCTGAAACGAAAAAACCGAATTCATTTAACTTCAATGACCGGATGCCGGTGCCTTCGGCCTTTGATGCCTTTCCAAAGTACGCGGGCAAGCGTGGCACGGCCGCCTATCGCACCTATGTGGAAGTTACTCCCAATACGCCTGGCCGTCTTTATCTCGATGGCACGGGACTTTGGATTAAAGTTTATGTGGATGGTATTGCTATTGGCGAAGCCGCACTGCCCTACGCGCCGCTTGAATTTGATGTTCCCGCCTCTTCCCGGAAAAAGCGCGAACTGGTCATCGTTGTCGATAATCGGCTCGATTTTGACCGCACGCCACTCTTTGAACCTTACTTTGATTTTTACGCCTACGGCGGGTTGTATCGCTCCGTGATCTGGGAGGAACTGCCGGATGGACCATCTTTGGAACGCACGCAAATTTTCACTACGAATCTGAAAAGCCGAAAGGTTCGCTGTCGTGTGCTTTTAAATCCTGCGCCCAAAAAGGGAAAACTTCCGCTGACCTTAACGCTGGATGAAAAGCATGCATTACCAGAGTTAGAGGTTGCCATAAACGCTGCCGGTGAAGGTGAGTTTGAGTTAACGCTGCCCGCTAATGTGCGCCCGTGGTCACCGGAGAATCCCGAACTGCACACGCTACATATCAAGAGTGCTTACGGGGA
The DNA here is from genome assembly GCA_039918055.1 of Chthoniobacterales bacterium. Classification (GTDB taxonomy): domain Bacteria; phylum Verrucomicrobiota; class Verrucomicrobiia; order Chthoniobacterales; family JBDTJR01; genus JBDTJR01. The sequence continues at coordinate 1,822 of JBDSIH010000226.1, read as the reverse complement.
ATTGATTGAACGTTTTGGCCTTCGCACCATTGAGGCTAAGAAAAGCAAGGTATGGCTGAATGGCGCGCCGATTCGTCTGTGGGGCTACTGCCGACATGACGCACACCCGCAGTTTGGAGCCGGACTTCCGTTGGCCACGCTGGTGCAGGATATCCAGCTTATGCAAAGCGTCGGCTCCAATTTCGTTCGTGGTGCGCATTATCCGCAGGATCCGCGTTTTCTCGATCTCTGTGATGAGATGGGGATGATGGTTTTTGAGGAAAGCCTCGGATGGCAGAATGCACATCATGCGAAAAATGCCCGCTTCACCGAATTACAGGTTGAGCAAACGCGACGGATGGTTCGCCGCAGCATTAATCACCCCAGTATTATTTGCTTCGGATTTCTTAATGAAGGCGTGAGTGATTCAAAGGAGGCTCGTCCTCTTTACAAGCGGCTGAGTGAAGTCATTCGCGAGGAAGATCCATCCCGCATGGTCACCTATGCGTCGGCACGGCCTTTTGCTGATATTAACTACGATGTCGCCGATCTCATCAGTATCAATACCTATCCGGCCTGGTACACGGAGGACTTTAACAACTCCCATCCGCTTCCGGAAATTTCCAAAAAGCTGGCGGCGTTTAAAAAACTTTTCAGCAAACCCGCTCTGAAAAATAAACCCGTTCTGATTTCCGAAATCGGTGCCGGTGCATTATATGGATGGAAGGATCCACACAATGGTTTCTGGACCGAGCAATACCAGGCGGACTATATCGAGGAAGCCTGCCGACGCATCCATGATGATACGCGCTTCTGCGGTGTGGCACTCTGGCAATTCTGTGACGGACGCACCTATGTCGGTTCCCGTACGATTGCCCGCCCACGCGCTTTCAATAACAAGGGATCGTGGGACGAATATCGGCGACCAAAACAGGCGACGAAAGTCGTGAAACAGTTTTTCACCAGCAGTAAAAAACCTTAACCATTATTATTATGAAGAATATCGTTTGCTTTGGAGACTCCATCACTTCGGGATTTAATTTTCCGAACAGCAAGACCTGGCCGGGGTTTTTACAGGCGGAACTGGATGCGCTTTCTGTCGATTATGACGTCTATAATCGTGGTATCGGCGGCAATACGACCATCAATGCTCTTGATCGATTCGATGCGGATGTGAAGGAGCAGCTTCCGGCGTGGGTGATTATCGAGTTTGGATTCAATGACGGCAGTATCCGTGCAGGTCGCAGTCTTGCGCGGTGTAATGTCTCTGCCTTTCAGGATAATCTCGCGGAGATAGTTCAGCTGGTCCGCGCCAAAAAAGGAAAACCTATCCTTCTGACAAATCATCCCATTGCCCCAAAATTTCCGACATCGAAGCAGGGGAACGGGCGCGATTACACGCAGAATTTCAAGCCGTATCAGCCCGCCATCCGCGCCGTCGCAAAAAAACACAAAGTGCCGCTTATCGATCTCGAAAAGACTATGCGCAAAGCCGGTGTGCGGTATTCCGATCTTGTCTGCGAAGATGGCATGCATCTTTCGCGTGAGGGGAATTTCATCTACGCGCAATTTGTGCTCGATGGTTTAAGGCCCCTCCTAGGTCTTAAATAATGGATCGTCGGTTGCGGCGAAAATCAACCGGAGGCATTCCGGTATGTTTGCGAAAATGGCGGCTGAAATAAGCCGCATCCTCGTAGCCTACCATGCTGCTGATTTCGCCAACCGCATATTGTGGAGATTGTAACAGGCGGCTTGCCTCCTCCATGCGTAGCTGAATCAGATAATCGATGGGACTCCTGCCCGTATATTCCCGGAAAATGGTGGAGAGATGATTCGAACTGAC
>JBDSIH010000225.1:0-2284 GCA_039918055.1 Chthoniobacterales bacterium | reverse complement strand
CGTTTCATCGATGGCAACCTCCGCAAGTGACAGGGGGATGGACATCCCATTCTTTCTTAAATTCCAAACCAATTTCTTCCTGCTGCTTCGCTGATACAGCATGCCAGTTCATATTAAAGACTTCACTTGGAGGGCGCAGGAAATTTTCCGGAGCGCGATGGCAATCCAGACACCATTTCATGCTCTGTGGCTCGTGCTGGTAAATGACTTCCATCTTATTGACCGGGCCGTGGCAGGAATAGCAGCTCACACCGCGGTTCACATGCACTGCATGGTTGAAGTACACATAATCCGGAACCTGATGAACCTGAACCCATTGCATCGCAGGGCCACCCTGTTTTCCATCATTCCAGCTATCCCTGATGGCGGTCAGCTTTGGATTGGTCGGCTTAACTTTTCCAGGCCCGTGACAGTTGATACAAGTCTGGGTATTCGGGACGTTCGAATGGGCGGAAAGCTCCACGAAACTATGGCAATAACGGCAATCCATTCCAAGTTGTTCCACATGAATGGCGTGGGAGAAAGGCACCGGCTGTTTTGGCTCATAGCCTACCCGTGTATACTTTGGCGTAAAATAGTACCACATTCCGCAGGAGATTACGGTGACAAGTACGCCAACGCAGATTGCCAGTTTTAGTGGCAGCCAATTCATCCATTTAGGAAAGAAATTACCCATCTTTTAGAAAAAATTCTTTGTACAACCGTTGTCGGCGCGTTGCGTGAAAAAAGAAGCTATTATTAACAAAACTTATATCAACAGTATTTTTAAAATTTTTCGCGCCGGTTAACAAGCAGACTTCAATAAGTGCAAAATCTCCTTCCTCTCGTCAATCTTTCAGAGAAAAAGTTTTTAAAAATTTATAATTCCGTCTAACCCCGACTTGCGCTGCCTGTCCCTTGCGCGAAGACAAAAAAACGCTATAACATTCTCGATGTTTGCTCTCAAAATCCGCCACTTTCTCCTCTTCCTCCTAGTCTCACCGGGCCTCCCAGCCTTCATGCACGCCGAGAGTGCTTCCACTCCGCAGCCATCCCCACAAGCTGCCGCCCCCTCTCCTCAGCCGACAAGCACACCAATCCCCCGTCACTCCATTCCCGCCGCGCCTGGGTTATTGCCGGATGCGCTGAAAGATCCCAACCCGCCCGCCTATCTTAAACAGAGCATACCGGCCGTTTACTCCGCGTCGCCGGACCTCCAATGTCCTTCCGTCGATACGCACGCCTGGAAGACATGGCAGGATGTCGGAAAAGCGATGAGTCACGCACCCACCTGCTCCATGTATCAAAACTGGAAGGACGCTCCCGATGCGGAACTCAAGCCGGCAACGGTCGCTTTTGCCCATGATGGCAATAAATTGATCGTCTATGCCGAAATGGAAGACGATGCCATCTACAATACCGACAAGGAAAACGGGAAAATGTTTTACCTCACGGGTGACAGCATAGAGATCCTGCTCCTGGGCGATAAGGAACAGACGTACCTGGAACACCAGCTCACGCCAGCCAATCTCGTCCTGCAATTCTGCTGGCCGCTCACGACAATGGATGAAATCGAGAAAGGAAAGCATCCTCACTGGCGAACCGAATACGCCGGTGATGTCTCCATCCAAAGCTGCACGCTCGTGCAACAGGACAAAAACCTGTGGCGTGTGCTCATGGTCATCCCTCTGAACAAAATCGCAGCCAACGTTTATGGCAAAAACGGAGAAACGTGGCATTTCTCTGTCGGCCGCTATGACAAATATCCGGATAAAAAGAAAGTGATCCTAAGCGGCACCTCTGCTTACGACCCTGTTCCCTACCGCGGCGCCCCGTTTACTTATGTGAACTTCCATGAACAAAGCGTCTGGGGAAAACTTACCTTAAAGCCGTAACATGTCCGACTATTCCTCTCTCGAAGCGCGCATTCTTGCTTTCATTCAGAATGAAAGTGATGCGGGCTTTGAAGGGCTGATTCTCGATATTTTTCATTTCCAGCGAAAAACCAATACCGCATATGCCAATTACTGCGGGCAATTTGAAGAACCAGAGGGCTGGAAAGATATCCCCGCCATTCCACAATCGGCATTCAAATATTTTCCAATCCGTTCGTTTCCCGAAAATGAAACCATCCGTAACTTCCGCACAAGCGGCACAACCGGCGAAGGCTTTGGCGAGCATCACTTTCGGAATCTGGCGCTCTACGAAGCGGCCGTGCGCAAAGGCTGGGTGGAAGCCGCGCTTCCGAAAGTCGATATCGCTTTAATTCCCCGCTCGCAGGAAGCCCCGCATTCCTCCTTAAGTC
>JBDSIH010000224.1:0-2177 GCA_039918055.1 Chthoniobacterales bacterium | reverse complement strand
TAATTGGCTGTATAAAACTGGGCCAGCCCGTGCCGGAATCATATTTATCCTTAGAACTGAACAATGCTTCTCCCGAAGTGATATCCACGTAAATACCGGCCTTTTTGTTATCCCAGTATTCATTTTGGAAGGGCGGCTCTGTGCCATCTTCGTTTGTCACGTGGCACTGCATCGCTGTAAGTTTTGGCTTGGTATTCTTGTCCATTTTTTTGTCCGGTTTGTTTTCCGTTAAAGGGCTTGGTTGTGTTGTCGCAGTATTGTCCGTCGGTTTACTTTCCGGTTCTTTCGCACAGGCGCAAAACAAGGTAATGCCCACAAGTCCTAGTCCGATAAGGATTAGAGGACTTTTTCCCGAGAGGTACTGTAATTTTAATTTCATCCGTAAAGAGTTTAGAGTGCCTCTGGGCCTTCCACGTTCAAATATAACCGGAAAGACGACAAGATCAGGCTGAAAGATGCGCGCGGCGGCGGCGTTGCGCCTCGGCCACAAACTGCATCTGAACCTCATAAGGAGGCTCGTCGGTCACGCGCTTATGGTAAGTGCCGTCCGAATGCATCACTTTAGCCTTCACATTATCGAGCCAGAACCAGTCGAGAATTTCCTGCACATGCTGTTTCATTCCATCCGAAACGACGGGAAAAACAATTTCCACGCGACGGAAAAGATTGCGGGGCATCCAGTCGGCACTGCCGAGATAGTATTTGGGGTCACCACCGTTTTCGAAACGGAAGATGCGGCTGTGCTCCAAAAATCGGCCCACAATACTGCGAACCTCGATGTTTTCGCTGACTCCGGGAACTCCCGGGCGCAGACAACACATTCCACGGACAAGTAAACGCACTGGAACTCCCGCGCTTGAGGCGCGGTACAGGGCCTCGATCATCCCCTCTTCTACAAGTGCGTTCATTTTTACATAAACTCCACTGGGCCGTCCCGCTCGCGCATGCTGTATCTCCTCCTCGATGAGTGCCTGAAAACGGTCGAAAAGATCAAATGGCGCCACCATCAGTTCCTGCAAACCGGGATATTTCGCCACGCCGGTAAGGATATTAAAAACCTCGGCAACTTCGCGCGTTACTTCTTCGCGGCAGGTCAACATGCCGAGATCGGTATATAGCCGAGCGGTCGAGGGGTGGTAGTTCCCCGTAGCGATATGTGCATAGCGACGAATGACATCCCCCTCCTTGCGAACGACGAGCAGGGATTTCGCATGCGTCTTGAGGCCAGTCATTCCATAGACGACATTCACCCCCGCTTCACGCAACATGCGTGCCCATTTAATATTCGCAGCTTCGTCAAAACGTGCCTTCAGCTCAATGACTACAGCCACCTGCTTTCCATTACGCGCGGCCTCCATCAGCAACTGAACCAGCGGAGAGTCGGAACTTGTGCGATACAGTGTCTGCTTGATGGCGAGGACATTCGGATCTTCCGCCGCAAGCCCCAGGAAATCGAGCACGGTCTGGAAATTATCATAGGGATGATGGAGAAGAATGTCTCCTTTTCGGATGTGATAAAAAATATCCTGCTCAGCCGTCAGCGACAATACCGTCGTTGGCGAAACGCGCTTGTAGCGAAGTTCCGGCCGGTCGATCTGCAATGCCAACGGCATCAGGCGCACGAGATTGACAGGGCCGTCAATACGGTAGACATCCTCTTCCTCAAGATTGAAAATTTCGACAAGACGTGAGACAATATGCGCTGGGCAGTCCATTTGAACTTCCAATCGAACGGCCGCCCCACGATTTACCCGACGCAATTCATCCTCAATAGCGTGAAGAAGGTTCTGAACTTCTTCCTCATCCACATAGAGATTACTGTTACGGGTAATGCGGAACTGATGCGCACCCTTGACTTTCACTCCATGGAAAAGGCTCTCCACGTGGTGTTGCACAATATTTCCGATAAAAACATAGTCATCGACATTCGGGCCGTTGGAAAACGGAACTACGCGCGGAAGGATGCGCGGCACCTGCACCACGGCAATATCCGTATTAAGATCGGCCCCTTCAAGCTCCACGATGACGTTCAGGCTTTTATTTAGAAGCTGTGGAAACGGATGCACCGGATCAATGGCGATCGGCGTCAGAACCGGATACACTTCTTTGTGAAAATAATTTTCGAAATGCTCTTTCTCGATCGGAGGAACGTCCGGGTAAACATGGAAGTGAATCCC
>JBDSIH010000223.1:0-4569 GCA_039918055.1 Chthoniobacterales bacterium | reverse complement strand
CCTTAACGAATGCGAGAGTCTCCCTTCAGGAAATAGATAAGCTTCTTTCCGTTCCGGGATACGACGGCACCACAGGCACTACGGTTTTTGCTGTTACGAAGTCCGATCCGGATAAAACGGTTCTTTTTGCGCAAAACTGGCCCGGCTCTCCGGCGTATCAAGCCAATCGCGGATTTACCGTGATGCTCAAAAATGGCGATGGCAAATCCTACCCTAAATCGCAATCTGCGAACATGGATACGGTCGGAAGCGGGGGTATGTTTAACTACCTGCCCCTGAAATAGCGGGCTTTCGGGTTATCCGTGCAGGAGCCCCCGAAAGGCAAAAATGAGATGAAATCTCACCATCTGCCCGTAGGGAATATACCGAGGAGATTCTTTTATTGATTATTGTGGGCAATCCTGATGAAGATTTTCATTTCCCATTAAGTAAAAGAAGCTGTGAGCAAAGCCTCCTTAGCCCCTGAAATGAATATATTTACCAAGACCTTTTTTCTTATCGCGTGCATGGGCCTTCTGGCCGGCGGATTGCAGGCCCAAGACACCACCCCACATAAGAAAGTAACCCTCCGGGTTTTCGGACTTTCGATTGCCAACCCCACCGCCCGCGACAGCGCCGAGTGGAATGTGGTCCAGGTGTTTCGCAAGCGCTTTCCGTGGATCGAACTGGAGTCCGCACAGGGAATCCGTGTTGAAGGGGTCGGCGATGAAGTCGGCCCTCTCATGATGATCGCCGGTGGTATCGCCCCCGATGTGCTTAGGCTGAATTTTCACATGATGGACGGGTATGTCCGCCAGGGGTTCCTGTATCCACTGGATGAGTTCATCGATAAGGAGCGGGCCAAAAATCCGGCCGCCTTTAATAACCGCCTGCTTCCCTCCATTGAGAAGGCCGTAAAGCGCAAGAACCCTGACGGCTCCACGCATTACTATGCGATGCCCACAAAGCTTCTTTTTACCGGTCTCTATTATAATAAGGCACTCTTTGAAAAAGCCGGTCTGCCAATGCGCGCTCCGCTCGACTGGAAGGAACTTGAGGAATTCTGCCGTAAAATTCAGGCGAGCACGCCCGGCGCCTATGGTCTCGTGCTCCTGAAGGGGGGGCAGGCCTCCTGGCATCTGATGAATTTCCTCTGGTCCGCCGGTGGCGATGTCGTCAAGGAAGTTAAGCCCGGCGAGTGGACGGCGGTGTTTAATTCCCCGCAGGCTGCCGAAGGTTACGAATTTTATTACAAACTGGTGGAAGAAAAACTCGCGACCCGTCTGGATGAGCAGTTTGTCAGTCTGAGCGATCCGCATACCGAGGAAAAAACGGGCATGATCTTCGGCTACATCGGCGACGTGCTTTCCCGCGATCCGAACAAGTGGAGTTTCGGCCCGGTGCCCACGGGCCCCACGGGTCTTCGCGGCGCGGAAGTGAACGCGAACCTCTACGGCATGTTCTCCGGCGTCAAAGACCCCGAATTGCGCCAGGCCGCATGGGAGTTCATCAACTTCATGGGCAGCGATGAAGCTCAGCGCATCCGCGTGCAGAGCCTTATCGATGTCGGTTCCGCCTCCACGGTGAATCCGCTGGATCTAAAGCGCTTCGGATTCTCCGAATATCTCCAGCTTACCCAGCCCGGCCTGGTAGAAGACTTTACCGAAGCGGTGAAAACCGCACAGCCTGAACCTTACGGCAAGGGTTGCGATGTGGCGTATGTCGAAATGACCTATCCGCTGGATGAAATCCTGCACAGCCCCGAGATCGCTACGGCATGGAAAGACGGAAACAAGAAAGAAGTCCGCGCGGAGATTCAGAAAATTCTGGATCGGGCAGTCGCTATCACCAATGAGCGAATGATCGGCTACATCGCCCCCCAGGAAATGCGCAAGCGCCGCATCGTGGCCACCATCGTGGTATCGGCGATCGTCCTGTTTTTCCTGATCGTTGGATTCTTTATTATAAGGACTTTTCAGGCTGTTGGCGCCGCCACGGCACGAACCCGGGGTAAGCAGATCTATCTCGCATGGCTGATCCTCCTTCCCGCGCTTCTGCTCATGGCTATGTGGAGTTACTTCCCGCTGCTGCGAGGAATCGTGATTGCTGTTCTGGATTATCAACTGGTGCTGAAATCCACCTTCGTGGGTATTGATAACTTTGCCATCGTGCTGTTCGACAGCCGGTTCTGGGAATCCCTTGTCGCCACCGTGCATTACGCCGCATGGATGCTTACGATCGGCTTCTTTACGCCCATCGGGCTGGCTTACCTGCTGCATATCACGCCACGCGGAACAATCATCTACCGCACGGTTTACTACATTCCCGCATTGCTCACCGGCACGGCGGTTTTCGTCTTGTGGAAAAACTTTTTCAGTCCGACAGGGTTGATGAATACCTTCCTCAATCTGGTGCACATCCCGCTCAAAGTCGATTGGACGGATGATCCCGCACTCGCGATGATTTCCTGCGTATTGCCAACCGTCTGGGCCTCTGCCGGTCCCGGCTGCCTGATCTACCTCGCGGCGCTGAAGACCATTCCCGAAGAGCAGTTCGAAGCCGCCGAAATCGACGGCGCGGGCTTCTTCGCAAAAACACGGGATATCATTTATCCCGCACTCAAGCCGCTCATTCTTATCAATCTTATCGGCGCGTTCATCGTGGTCTTCCAGACCTCGCAGAACATTTTGCTCATGACGGCGGGTGGCCCGAACCGGGCGACCGAAGTCACCTCGCTGAAGATTTTCTATGAGGCATTTTTCCGCTTACAATTCGGAACTTCAACCGCAATGGCCTGGATCATCGGTTCGATCCTTGTCGGCTTCTCGATTATCCAGTTGAGACGCCTGAGCCAGATGGAATTCAAGACCGCAAAATAATATGAGCTTTTTTTCTCCCATCACTGCACGGTCCGCATCCATTCGTTGGATCTACCTCGTTGTCTACATCATCCTCACCCTCGGCGGTCTTACGATGCTTCTGCCGCTGCTTGTCAGCCTCACCAGTTCCGTAGCCGGTGGCTATGATGCCGGGCGCATTGGCTTTTACCCCGAGTTTCTCACAAACAAGACGGAGCTATGGCGCCGCTATCTCGATGCCAAGTATGTTGGCCGCTCGGAATTGCTCGGCATCGGCTGGGGACGGGAAAAGACATTTCCTTCCAAGGCAGAGTTGCCCGAGCACGAACCGGATTTAAAAAACATTCAGCTCTGGGAGCAGTTCATCAAGGAATCGGACCTTCCAAACAGCAATTTCATCCTCGGCTTTACCCGTTCCACGAATAAGGAAGCCGCTTACTATAACCGTCAATACATTAACTGGCTGCTGAAGGGTAACGGGGGGACGCTCGATGGCGTAAACGCGCATTTCGATACGACGTACGCAAACCTGCGCCAGATTCTGCCTCCGTTGATGGACGCTATCGGCCCGATCGCGCCACCGAATGCCGTCACCCAGGCATTCACGGATTTTTGCAAAACCGTTCCGCTGAATCGCAAGATCGCCTGGAATATCGGAAACTATTTCCGCCTGTATTATCTGCCGCAGAAATTCGGCTCGGACATTACGCTCTATAATGCAAAATATAATACGACGTATAAGAAGTTCAGCGAGATTCCGTTTCCTGCCACCGTACCGCAGGTCGGCCGGGAATCGTGGGTTACGTTTGTATCCCGCGCACTGTCCACGCGCTTTACCAATCTGACGCCTCAGGCGGATGCGATTCGCGCGAAAAGTGGAATGGATAAAGCCGTTTACATCCGCACCGTGGCCAAGCCGGAGGATTTCGTCATCAAATCACCCGATATCGAATACGCGAATTGGGCGGCAAAGCATGGCGTAGCCAACGCCCAAATCCCGCAGCAGGATCTCGATTACCAGGATTTCCAGGCGACCAAGGGCTTTTGGGCCGGGCAATTTCTGACCCAGAACTATGCCTTCGTATTGAATGAAATCGTTTTCCAGGGCACGGCCTTTCGCAACACGATCATCCTTATTCTCCTGACTGTGGGCGGCGCGCTTATCATCAATCCGCTTGCGGCCTATGCGCTTTCGCGTTTCAAGCTGAAGCAATCGTACACGCTTCTATTGTTCTTCCTGCTGACGATTTCCTTCCCCGCGGAAGTCACGCTGATTCCGAACTTCCTTCTCCTGAAGGAACTCGGCTGGCTGAACACCTTTGCGGCGCTGGTCATTCCAGGTCTTGTAAACGGCTTCTCGGTATTCCTCCTGAAGGGATTCTTCGACAGCCTTCCGCGTGAACTCTACGAGGCCGCGGAAATCGATGGCGCCAGCGAGTGGACGATCTTCTGGGGCGTCACCATGAATCTTTCGCAGCCGATTCTCGCGGTTATTGCGCTCGGCGCATTTACCTCCGCTTACGGGGCTTTCATGTTCGCGCTGATCACCGCTCCCGATCCGAAAATGTGGACGCTTATGGTCTACATCTATCAGCTTCGCCAGAGCGTGACGCCGCCGATTGTTTACGCCTCGGTTATTTTGACAGCCGTTCCTGTTTTGGTCGTATTCCTGTTCGCGCAAAATATCATCCTGCGCGGTATTGTGGTTCCGTCTGACAAATAATTAATTAAA
>JBDSIH010000222.1:0-1747 GCA_039918055.1 Chthoniobacterales bacterium | reverse complement strand
CAAATGCGCAGCAAGCGACGCCTCACCGAGGGAGAGCGGAACCGCTACACGATCCGCTGCATTGTAAATCGTGAGGTGGAAGATCTCGTTTACGCCAGTGCCCAGGCGATTCAGGAATCCAGAGTTCAGACCGTGAGCGATGTCCGCAAACAACGCTATCCGCTCATTCGCTACAGCGAGGGGCTTCGCAAATCAAACCGCGAGCTTCGGAAATTCCTTTATAAACATTTTTACCATCACCCCGTCGTCGCGGAAGTGAACCGCAAAGCCTGCGACATGCTCGAGGAGATGTTCCACTTCCTTCTTAAGAATCCCGGAAAAATGGGTCCGAAAGCCCTGCACAGGGCTAAAGAGCAGGGTCTGGAGCGCACCGTTTCCGACTTCCTTTCCGGGATGACAGATCGCTACCTGGCCCAGAATTATCACGCCTGGATCGAAAAGTGAAATTTGTCTGTTGGCATCCCGTATCCAAACAGTAAAACATACCTTCAATGAGCGATAAATCCATCGATGTCCGTTATGTGGCGGAACTGGCGCGTCTCGCGCTGACCGACGAAGAGGTCACGCAATTCCAGCCGCAGCTTGAGAGCATTCTCAAATATGTGGAGCAGTTGAGCGAAGTGAATGTCGATGATGTCGTGGCCACCGCGCACACCACGCCGGTCTTCAATGTTTTCCGCGAAGACGTCGTCCTCGAAAGTCTCGATAAGGAAGCCGCGCTTGCCAATGCGCCGCTCTCGGCAAATGGCCTGGTCATCGTTACAAAAGTAATCGAATAACATGGATATCACCTCTCTCAGCATCGCCGAACTTGGCGAACAATTCCGTTCAAAGGCTCTTAGCCCCGTCGAGGCGCTGGACGCCCTTGAAGCACGCATCGGAACCGTCGATACAAATGTGCAGGCGTATCTTTCGCGTGACTATCAGGCCGCGCGCAAGCTCGCGGAAACGGCGGATATTTCTCTTCCTCTCGGCGGCATCCCCATCGGCATCAAGGATGTCATCAATGTGCTCGGTGAGCCGTGTTCCTGCGGTTCCAAAATTCTCGAAAACTACCGTTCGCCTTACGATGCGACCGTGATCCGCAAGCTGCGTGCCGCGGGAGCAATTCCCTACGGACGTCTGAACATGGATGAGTTTGCCATGGGGTCCTCCACGGAAAATTCCGCATACCAGGTCACGCGTAATCCCTGGGATCTCAACCGCATTCCTGGTGGATCGAGCGGTGGTTCTGCCGCCTGCGTCGCTTCGGATACCGCTTTCGCTTCTCTCGGTTCGGATACGGGCGGTTCCATCCGTCAGCCCGCCGCACTTTGCGGATGCGTGGGGCTCAAGCCCAGCTACGGCCGCATTTCCCGCTTTGGTCTGGTGGCTTTCGCTTCCTCCCTCGACCAGATTGGTCCGTTTACAAAAACCGTAAAAGACTCCGCGCTATTGCTGAATGCCATGGCGGGTCGGGATCCTAATGATTCGACATCGCTGGATCTGCCAGCGGAAGACTTTACCGCCCATATCGGCAAGGATATCAAGGGCCTGCGCATCGGCGTTCCCAAGGAGTACTTCATCGATGGAATCGATCCTCAGGTCGATAAGTCGGTGAAGGATGCAATCCGCCAGTTGGAATCCCTTGGCGCGGAAATCGTGGAGATTTCACTTCCTCATACCGAATACGCTGTCGCGGTTTATTATATCATTGCGACCGCCGAGGCTTCATCGAATCTCGCGCGTTTTGACGGTGTCCGCTACG
>JBDSIH010000221.1:0-5018 GCA_039918055.1 Chthoniobacterales bacterium | reverse complement strand
ATCAACCGGTATAAGCAGCAGCAACTTGATACCCGTAAAAACGAAGAGTACACCGCACTACGGCATGAAATTGATACCGCCGAAAAAGCCATCGTTAAGATCGAGGATGTCGAACTTGAATTGATGGAAGAAAATGAGCAGGTCAAACCCGGCATCCAGCAGGCCGAAACACTTTACTCAGAAAAGAAAAACTTCGTTCAGAAACAGATTTCAGAAAATACCGACAAGCACAACACGATTAAAAAGCGCATCGAAGAACTCGAAGCCGAGCGCGCGAAACTTGTGGAAAGTGTCGACGAGGATCTTCTTGAGCTTTACGACCGTCTCTTTAAGAGCAAGGGAGATGCCGCCGTTGTTCCTCTCGATCATGAAGTCTGCATGGGTTGCCACATGAAGGCCACCGCCCAGACCGCTGTACGCGTGAAGCCGAATAAAGAGATCATTCACTGCACCCAGTGCGGTAGAATTCTCTACCACATCGACTAAGCGAACGGACTTCGTCCGCTTCGTTTCTTAAAGGCAACGCGGTCTTAAGGAACTTTACCGCTGGCCGCTTCGCTGAATTCGTCTTTGAATTTAATCAGGAAGCTTTGCGTCGGCCATGCACAGGCTTCGCCAAAGGCGCATACTGTCCGGCCTGCAATATTATCCGCCACGTTCATTAATGTAGCTGGATCCTGCGCCGCTCCACCGCCATTGAGCATGCGAGTGGTCATCTTAGCCATCCACAAACTGCCTTCGCGACAAGGTGTGCACTGTCCGCAACTTTCGTGTGCGTAGAAAAGATTCAGGTTATTCAGCGCCCAGACCATGCTGCGCGTGTCATCCATAACAATGACGCCGCCGCTGCCGATCATCGTGCCTACTGCGGCAAGGCTGTTGGCATCCATGACGACATCAAGCATAGGGATTTCTTTTTCCTCCATCGCGCCATCCGCGCCCTTGCTCTTCACCTTGAAAACTTCACCGGCGCGCATCACCTTGGCGGAGCTTCCGCCGGGGATTACAGCCTTAAGCGTGCGGCCAGGTTTCAGACCTCCGCAGATATCATAAATCAATTCCTTCAGAGTCACCGCACCTGCGGGAAGTTCATAGAAACCGGGATTCATGACGTCGCCACTGACGCAGAGTGTGCGCGTTCCACCGTCTCCGGGAGTTCCCATCTTTGTATATTCCTCAGCACCGAGGCGAAGAATGTGCTTAACGTGGCAAATTGTCTCCACGTTGTTCACGACGGTTGGCGACATATAAAGTCCCAATACCGCCGGGAAATAAGGAGGCTTGATGCGGGGATAAGGCCGCTTGCCTTCCAGCGATTCCAGAAGACTGGTTTCCTCACCGCAAATGTATGCACCCGCGCCCTGGTGCACATGGATATCGAGATCGAATCCGCTGCCGAAAATATTTTTGCCGAGGTATCCGCGGGCCTTCGCTTCTTCAATCGCCTTGGTGACGATGCGCGCCGCCTTTGGAAATTCGCAGCGGATATAAATATACGAAAGATGCACGTTTACCGCGAATGCCGCGATGATCAGGCCTTCCAGAAGCTGGTGCGGATCATTATGCAGAATGTAGCGATCCTTAAAGGTGCCGGGTTCGGATTCATCGCCATTCACGACGATGTAGTGCGGCTTTCCGTCTTCACGCTTGATGAAGCTCCATTTCACGCCAGCGGGAAATGCCGCGCCGCCACGACCGCGAAGATTAGATGCCTTTACGATATTTACGATTTCTTCCGGCGTCATGGTAAACGCCTTCTTCGCCTGCTCGTAGCCGCCGTGCGCGATGTAGGTATCGATATCCGTGTTGTAGTCCGGCTTGAAAACGTTCTCGAAAATGATCCGGCGCTCTTTGGGATGCGGTGGGCGTGTAAGTGAGATCATGGCTAAATTATTTCTTATACTGATCGAGAATTTCGGTGATGTTTTGCTCGGTCACATTTTCGTGCAGGTCATCATCAATGAGACAAACCGGAGCGGATCCGCAACTGGCGAGACACTCCACAAATTCCACGCTGTATTTTCCATCCGTGGTAACTTCCACTTCCGCGCCGTGTCCGCCCTCTTCATCCGGTGCGGCAATTTTCAGGGCTTTGCAAAAAGAGGTTTTCAATTCCGCGCTGCCCGCCATGGCACATGCCAGGGTGCGGCAAACACGGATCTGCGTCTTCCCCGCCGCATGCTGACGGAACCAGGGATAAAAAGTAACGAGTTCGAGAATATTGATCGGCTGCAATTCCAGCTTCCGGGCGATCCATTCCACGCCGCTTTCATCGACGTAGCCGAAATGATTCTGCCAGAGGTGAAGCAGGGGCAATGATGCACTTCGTTTGGAAATGGGGTAATGAGAGATCATTACGTCCATTTGTGCTTCCAGTTCCGATGGAACAGTGTTGGCTTGTGGATTGGTCATGATGACAGAGCTTTGCATACCGTAAAGTGGGTAGATCATTTCAAAAAATAAGCCTACGTCCAATGCGTTTTTACCAAATTCTCTCGCAGCCCTCAGATTTCACCTTTATTCTTGTAGTTTATGGCCGATCCTGACCAGACGCAGAAGTCAAACTCCTCAGAACTCTGCGAGATTAAAGAAGAGGGAGACGCTTTTCATGTAGAGCTTCATGGAGATCTATCTGCGAAGACAGTGGGAGACGCTTGGGAGAAGGCTTTCTCCGCCCTTGAGAAAAGTGATAAGAAAAAGGTCCTGGTCGATGCCAAAGGGGTCGATTACTGCGACGGCTCCGGGGTTGCCTTCCTTTTCGCATTGCGCATGGCCTGCGTCAAAAATGATAAGGAATATGCCGTTGAAGGACTAAAGGAGCAGTTTCAGACCCTTTTCGA
Source organism: Chthoniobacterales bacterium (assembly GCA_039918055.1). Classification (GTDB taxonomy): domain Bacteria; phylum Verrucomicrobiota; class Verrucomicrobiia; order Chthoniobacterales; family JBDTJR01; genus JBDTJR01. The sequence goes on along the minus strand of JBDSIH010000221.1, from coordinate 2,178 downwards.
CCAATTCCCCAAAGACGGAAAACTCGATGAAGACACTTCAAAACGGCACTCGCTGAACTTCGTGGAGAGAATCGGGGAAGGCACCTATATGGTGCTGAAGGACTGGAGAGCGCAAATTGTATTTATCGGCGAGATGCTTTATGCGACGCGTTTCGTGATTCGCCACCCGCGAAAATTCCGATGGAATGATACTCTTGTCATAGCCGAAAAAGCCGGAATAAATGCCCTCCCCATCGTCGCCATGATCGGTTTTCTCATGGGTCTCATCATGGCATTCCAGGCCGTGGCTCCGCTGAAGCAATTCGGCGTGGAAATTTTTGTCGTCAATCTGGTCTCTCTCGCAATGCTCCGCGAGCTTGGCCCGATCATGACAGCTATCATGCTCGCGGGACGCTCGGGCTCGGCCTTTGCTGCGGAAATCGGCACCATGAAGGTGAACGAGGAGATCAATGCCCTCGTGACGATGGGTATAGAACCCGTCCCCTTTCTCGCCCTGCCCCGCATGCTTGCGGCGACCTGCATGATGCCTGTTTTGACCATGTATGCCAATCTCGTCGGCATCGCCGGGGGCATGCTGGTCATGCTTTCCCTCGGCCATCCGTGGGCGGAGCTTTACACGCAGCTAACGCGGTCCGTGGGTCTTCATGATGTGTTTGCGGGGCTTATTAAGACGTTTGTTTTCGGCACGATCGTTGCCTCAATCGGCGTTCTCCGCGGGCTTCAGACCGCATCCGGTGCGACTGCCGTGGGTGAATCCGCCACGCGGGCTGTTGTAAGCGGAATTTTCCTCATTGTTTTCACGGATGCTCTGTTCTCCATTGTATTTTACGTCCTGGATATATGAGCGATAAATCCTCCAATAAAAAACCCCTCATCGAAGTCCGCGATTTCACGGCGGCCTACAATGACACAGTCATCCTGGAAAATATTTCCTTCGATGTTTATGAAGGCGAAGTCTTCATTATTCTTGGAAGTTCCGGTTGTGGAAAAAGCACGCTTCTCAAGCACCTTATCGGACTTTACGAGCCTCAGAGCGGCACCATTTCCATCGATGGCAAAGACATCACCAAAACCAAGGGCGAGGAACGCGTGGAGTTACTTAAGGAGTTTGGTGTCACTTATCAGAGCGGTGCACTTTTTGGCTCGATGAATCTCATTGAAAATGTGCGACTTCCCATGGAGGAATTTACGGAACTGACTCCGAATGCCATGGATCTCATTGCAAAAATGAAGCTTCATCTTGTTGGATTGGGTAAATACTATAACCACCTCCCCGCCGAGATCAGCGGCGGCATGCAGAAACGCGCCGGCATTGCCCGGGCCATGGCGCTCGACCCCGCCCTGCTCTTCCTTGATGAACCATCCGCAGGGCTTGATCCCATCACTTCCGCAGAACTCGACGCGCTTATTCTTCGCCTCAATAAAAGCCTGGGTATTACCTTTGTCATGGTAACCCACGAGTTGCCCAGTATTTATGCAATTGCCGACCGCGTCATCATGCTGGATGGTAAAACCAAATCCATCGTGGCCGAAGGAAAGCCTGAGGAATTACGTGATCATTCTGATAACGATCTGGTAAAAAGATTTTTCAATCGCGAAGCAGAACCTATCGAATCAAAAAACAATCATGAGTGAATCACCCAAATACTTCCGTCTCGGCGTCTTCGTCATGGGCGGCATCGCGATTCTTGTCTGCGGACTTCTAATCTTCGGAGCCGGCACGTTCTTTAAACCGAAAGTAATGTTTGAAACATATGTGAATGGCACTGTGCAGGGTCTGGAGGTCGGTTCTCCTCTGAAGTTCCGTGGCGTCACTGTTGGTAAAGTCACTCAAATCGGATTCATCTTTAATGATGATCCCACCGAAAGCGCAGGGACTGCCAAGGAATCCGCGGCCCGCCCCAAAGGATCGGAAACGCACCCTGTTGCCCCTGAAGATAAAGAAAAAGATCCCACGCCTGGCGTAACGCACGTAAAAAATTACGTGGTTATTATCATGGAAGTAGATAAGGAAATTTTTCCGGGAATGTTTACCGAGGATCTGACTCCAATTCTCCAAGGCGGCGTAAAGCAGGGCCTGCGCATGCAGATCGAACCGCAGGGAATCACGGGTATGAACTTCATGAATATCGGCTACATTAAAAAAGAGCAGATGACGGAAAAGATGTTCCAGCCGCC
>JBDSIH010000220.1:0-3357 GCA_039918055.1 Chthoniobacterales bacterium | reverse complement strand
GGATTTCTTCATACGCACGATGCAGAATCTCGGCGAGTTTGTTACTGCGCACGGGTTTGCTGAGGTAATCATCCATTCCCGCTGCAAGGCACTCCTCGCGATCGCCCTCTTCGGCATCGGCCGTGAGCGCAATGATGTAAGGGCGGCCGCCATCAGGATAAAGATGGCAAAGCTCGCGGGCGGCATGGAGACCATCCATCTCCGGCATCTGCACATCCATCAGAATAATGTCAAAAGAACTGCGCTGCACCGCCGTAATTACCTCAAGCCCATTTCCCACAGCCTCTGAACGATACCCAAGACGCTCAAGCAGCAGCGTCACCACGCGTTGATTGATCGGGTTATCCTCGGCGATGAGAATTTTCAGCGGACATTCAGCGGATAATAAATTCTTCGTCCTCGCAATATCTGCACGCCGCAATATCCGCCTGCCTAAGAGCAAACTGCCCACCTCTTCATACAATGCGGCGACTTTTACCGGCTTGGTGAGGTGCGCCTTGATGCCGAGTTTTTCCAGGTCGTGCCTGTGGTCGCCCTTCGAGGTGAGAATCAGGATCGGTAGTTTGCGCGAGATATGGTGCATGCGAATTTTCTGCGCAAGTTCATAGCCATCCATATTCGGCATTTCCGCATCGAGAATCGCGAGATCAAAGGGATCCCCGCGTTCAATCCACTCCAATGCTTCCAGCGGCTTGCCCGTCGAGCGTGCCTGCATTCCCCACGCGGTCGTCTGTGTCTGAAAAATCCAGCGATTGGTTTCATTATCATCCACAATTAAAACACGAAGACCGGAAAGCTCCGAGGAACCACCCTGCTGATAGACACGTGGCGCGGTGACCATTGCCGCTTCCAGCGGAAATTCAAACTGGAAATTAGCTCCTTTTCCGGGAAGCGACTCCACCCAGATGCGTCCTTTCATTAATGTTACCAGACGATGACAAATCGCCAACCCAAGTCCCGTACCGCCATAGCGGCGTGTCGTGGAAGCATCCACCTGGCTGAATGCCTGAAACAGCCGATTCTGGCGATCCGCCGGAATGCCGACGCCGGTATCGTGAACGGAAACATGCAGGAGATCCTCTCCACTCGCGCCGATCACCTTACTGATGCGCACAAAAATTTCTCCCCGTTCGGTGAATTTCACGCCATTCATCACGAGATTCACGAGCACCTGGCGCAGACGGGTGACATCGCCAAGAATGAATGCGGGAACCGAAGGCTCGATCCAATAAAGCAGATCGAGCGTTTTTTTCGTCGCCTGCGCGGAAACAAGATCGAGCGCGGACTCCACGCATTCGTGCAGATCCACGGGAATGTGTTCGATCTCCAACTGGCCCGCTTCGATCTTGGAGAAGTCCAGAATATCATTAATGAGGCTCAGCAAGGCATCTCCACTGGTGCGGATAGTCTCGGCATATTCCCGCTGCCTCTGCTCGACGGCAACATCCAGAAGAAGCTCCGACATGCCAATGATGGCATTGAGCGGTGTCCGGATTTCATGGCTCATGTTCGAAAGAAATTCCGCCTTTGCCCGCGCGTGCGCCTGCGCCTGCGCGGTGACGATTTCAAGTTGTTTATTGCGCTCGGTGAGAAGCTCCGCCGCTGCACGTTTCGCCTGCTCGAGATTCTTGCGCTCGGTGATATCGATCGCTGTGCCAAGAAATCCGGTGACCTCATTATTCGTACTCCGCAAAACCGTGACGCTCAATTCCACTTTTTTGTGGGTCCCGTCTTTACAGATATACGTCCACTCCCGCCTCTCGATCCCCTCATTCAACGGCTTTGTGACAAAAACATTAAAACCTTCGACTTTTCTACCAAGCTCGCGGGAAAGTTCCGCGCCCCGCGCTTTTACCTCATCCATATCGTGGAATTGCGCCGGAGTCATATTTCCCACCATTTCTTTCGCCGTGTAGCCGAGAATTTTTTCTGCACCCGGACTGTAGTAAGTGATCAGGCCGTTGTTATCTCCCGTGATGACGGAAACACCCGTGGCGGCGCTGAGAACCATACGCAACCGCTCTTCACTTTCGAGCAGCCGGTTCTGGATGCTTTCCCGCTCCGTCATTTGCTCCTGAAGCTTCCGATTCACCTCTCCCAGGGAATGCGCGTTCATTCGCGATATCTGCAAAGATCGGGCCGCCACGACAAGCGCCGCGGCAAGGAAGATTCCAAACAGAAGAATTAAATACGGCAATGCACTGATGTTTTGCGCGATTAATGCGGAAGATGGAGTCAATACCAGCCGCCATTTCCGACCGTAGAAATCCGTCGAAGACGCTCCTCTCGTGAGCTCAACCGATTGCCTGTTATCTAAAGGCGAGCCGTAAATTAACTGGGTACCTTCAAAAACAGAGATGGAATATCCTTTAATGCCCGCTTCCTCAATGACCGCATCCAGCAGGGAATCTATGCCGAAAACTCCGACAATAAACCCGTCGAATTTGTCATTGGGAAAAAGAGGAAAGTAAGCGAAAAAAACCTTCTCTCCTTTTTTCTGCTCCACGACCGGCGAGATCGTCAGCGCACGGGTGGCCTGCGCCTTTTTCAATATATCCACGGCATTCCATCGCTCGTCTTCCGTGAGATCAAATCCCATATAGTGGGAATACCCCTCGTCGGGACAAACCCAGCGGATGCGGAAGGAATTATCCACCCACTCCAAAGCGATGACAAATTTCTCATCCTTCAGATACTGCATGGAATCTCCGCGCCAATCATCATAAGGCGTACCGCCGCGACGGTCCCAGCGGTGAGCCATGCGCTGAACCTGCCGCAATCGGGAACTAATCTGACTAACCAGGTTACTCTTCAGGCCATGAGCAACGAGCACGGCATCCTGCGCCGTTTGGTGCTGCTGATCGGCCATCAGTGCCTGCCACAAAATCAGCGTGGCGGTAATCACGGCGACTCCCAACGGAAGGGGCAGCCAGCGGTCGCTCATAATTTCTTTGCCGGGAGTCTGCAACTGCGTAAGCAGAAGAGCCAGCGCAAGGATACATATGCCCGTGGCGGTATGAAGGGCCATGCCTATAAAATTTCCCCACGTATACGTGCCCGTAAGGCCGGTCACATAACCACTCAGCGCCATGAAACAGAGCGCGATGACAAAAGAACCAATAACCCAGATGACAGGACGCCTTACTCGCGAGGAAATCCCGGAACCAATAAAAATCAAAGCAATACTGCAAACGGTGAAGCAAAGCACGGTCGGAGGAGAAGGCCGCACCGCAGGCAAGCCCGGCAATATGGGAAAATCCGACAGAATTAAATCAAACCCCAGTTTGATTCCGAAGCAGTACTCCATGCACAGCAGGAGGTATGGCAACGCGACAATAACACCAAAAATTACTGTAA
>JBDSIH010000219.1:0-4857 GCA_039918055.1 Chthoniobacterales bacterium | reverse complement strand
AAACGCCCGCTCCTGTATCGATGAAGGTTGGCGGGCGATTTTGAGACATGGCGGAGGGGGTGGGATTCGAACCCACGGATCCTTGCGGATCTCCGGTTTTCAAGACCGGTGCAATAGACCACTCTACCACCCCTCCGGAATGAGAATGCGTGCAAGGAAGATAGCATTCCATTATTGTCTGCCAATGCGAATTGTTATCGCTCCAGATAAGTTTAAAGGATCCCTCTCTGCGGGGGAGGTGGCCGAGGCATTAAAAATAGGGTTTCATACCGTATTTAAAGACAGTGAATACGACCTGATTCCCATTGCGGATGGGGGTGAGGGGACATCGGAGACTTTCCGGATTGCCCTGGGTGGGAAGGAAGTAGCCTGCGGATCGATTGATGCGCTTGGGCGGCCTATTGATACGGCGTATGTCTGGGTTGCGGACCGTAAGATCGCGATTATCGATATGAGCGCGGCGTCGGGATTGTGGCATATCCCCCCGGATGAGCGAAATCCCATGAAAGTTTCGACGTATGGCACGGGACTTATGATTTACGATGCCATCAGCCGTGGTGCGGAAAAGATTTTTGTCGGCCTGGGGGGCAGTGCGACCAATGACGGCGGCTGTGGCATGGCGGCAGCACTGGGATGGGAATTTCTGGATGAGGCGGGGGATATTCTTGAGCCGACACCGGAGGGCCTGGAGAAACTGCATTCTATTCATCCGCCGACGAAAAGTGCGCCCGTTGAATTTGTGGGATTGGCCGATGTGAAAAATCCTCTACTGGGGTCTCGCGGCGCGAGCGCGGTGTACGGTCCTCAAAAAGGAGCGGATGCGGAGATGGTTCCACGGCTCGACGCTATTCTAAAAAATGTGGCGGATTGTTTTGTAACGATGGGTGGAGCGGACAAGCGGGAAGTTCCCGGCTCAGGCGCGGCGGGCGGTCTGGGATTTGGCATTCTTGCTTTTCTTGGAGGAAATGTGGAACCGGGATTTGAAGCGATTGCTGATCTGGTGAAACTCGATGAAAAAATTGCGGCAGCCGATCTGGTGCTTACGGGCGAGGGGAAGCTCGATAGTCAGACGCTTGAAGGGAAGGGTCCGGCTGGCGTCGCCGCTTTGGCCCGGCGCCATAAAAAGCCGGTTATTGCCTTTGGGGGCGCAGTGGCCGATGAAATAGCGCTTGCGTCGCTCTTTACGGCTTGTTTTGCCATCGCAAACCGGCCTTTGACCCTTGAAGAGTCGGAAAAAGAAGCTTTTATGCTCCTCGAACTTGCCGCAGCCCGTGTTGCTCGGGTATTGAAGTGTGGCACCATTCATGAGTAAAAAAATCGCCTTATTATTTTCAGGTCAGGGAGCGCAGTCGGTAGGCATGGGCAAGGACCTGTGTGAAGCCTTTCCCGCCGCTGCGGAACTCTTCAAAAAAGCGGACAGTCTCCTTCCTTTTGAACTCAGCAAGTATGCTTTCGAAGGCCCTGCCGAGGAGCTGACGAAGACCGCATTTTGCCAGCCCGCGCTCTACGTGCATGGCCTAGCATGTCTCGCGGCATTGAAGTCGCGTCTGCCTTCACTGCAGTTTCAGGCGGTCGCGGGACTTTCCCTCGGGGAATTCACAGCACACGCCGCAGCAGGTACGTTTGATTTTGAAACCGGTCTGGACCTTGTCGCAAAACGCGCCGCCTATATGCAGCGCGCGTGTGAAGAAACACAGGGATCTATGGCAGCGATGATCGGTGCGGAGGAGAATTCCGTTCGTGATCTCGCCGCTGCTACGGATGTGGATATTGCCAATCTGAATTGTCCCGGACAGATCGTGGTCTCCGGCGAATCCTCAAAGGTTGCCATGGCGGTTTCGCTTGCAAAGGAATACGGCGTTCGACGCGCGACGGAGTTAAATGTCGCAGGCGCTTTCCACTCGCGTTTGATGGAATCCGCATACGAAAAATTGAAGGAAAAACTTGATGTCACGCCGATGCTTGTTCCGCAGGCCACGGTTGTTTGCAACGTCGACGCCATTCCCGTCAGCTCGGCTGAAGACATTCGCCGCACGCTGGCAGACCAGGTTACCGGAAGCGTGCGCTGGACGGAATCGGTGGAATATCTCCTCGACCATCTGAAGTGCGATACCTTCCTCGAACTGGGTCCCGGCGGAATTATCGCGGGTCTGGTGGGTAGAATTCGCAAGGGCACTTCTGTCATCAGCATTTCGAATGTGGCCGAGCTGGAAGAAGCCGTTCAGGCACTGAGTTGAATCGGCGGAGAACTGCGCGAGATTAAGACTATGGCAACCGTATCCAACGACCTCGTAGAGGAAATTCTCGCTCTAAAAAAAGAGCGCAATGCGGTCATCCTTGCGCACAACTACCAGATTCCCGAAATCCAGGATATCGCGGATTTTGTCGGCGATTCGCTTGGGTTGAGTTACCGTGCTGCGGAAACCAAGGCGGATGTCATCGCTTTCTGTGGTGTCCACTTCATGGGTGAGACGGCGAAAATCGTCAATCCTTCTAAACGCGTCATTATTCCGGATTTCGATGCAGGCTGTTCACTTTCGGATAGTTGCCCCGCTGATAAACTGGATGCGTTTCTCAAGGAAAACGCCGAAAAGAATTACTACGTCATCGCATACATCAATTGCAGCGCAGGCGTGAAGGCATTGACGGATGTCGTCTGCACGAGTGGCAATGCAATCAGGATTGTCGAAAGCGCACCACAGGACCGAAATATACTTTTCGTTCCCGATCAGAATCTCGGTGCTTGGGTCATGGAAAAGACCGGGCGTAAAATGGATCTGTGGAAGGGAAACTGCTACGTGCACGTCGAATTCACGCGAGAGAGTATCCGCAAAATCCGCGAGGATTATCCCGAAGCGAAAGTTGTGGCTCATCCCGAATGCACCTACGCCGTGCGTTTACTCGCGGATGAGGTCTGCTCTACGGAAAAAATGCTGAGCTACTGTAAGGATGCGGATGCCGATGCTTTCATCATCGTGACCGAATCCGGCATGTTGCATCGACTGAAGAAGGAACTGCCGCATAAAACCTTTATTCCAGGCCCTACAGACGCCTGTGCGTGCGCGGATTGCCGATTCATGAAGATGAACACGCTGGAGAAGCTTCACGCGTGCCTGCTCAATCTGGAGCCTGAAATCCTGATTCCTGAAGATATCCGGCAGAAGGCCGAACGCTCCGTTCGTCGAATGCTGGAACTTAGTCGCTAATTATCCGGCTAATCGGATATTCCTTAAAAAGGAATATCGTCGTTATCCACTTCCTGTGCAGGAGGTGCGGAGTGCGATGAGGGTTCTCTTTTGCTCGGGTAGGACTTGCCGCCACCACCACCGCCGCCAGCGGACTCATGGCTTCCGGTATTGGTGTATCCACCGCTACCGCATTCGCCGCCGCCACTTCCACCACCGGGACGTGGTCCGAGAGGCTGGATGCCATCGGCTACGATGCGCAGACGGCTGCGTTTTTGGCCGGACTGCTTGTCTTCCCACGTATCCATCTGCAAGCGGCCTTCGATGAATACGGAGCGGCCTTTATGAAGATATTCGCCTGCAAACTCTGCCTGCTTACCCCACAAGGTGACATCCACAAAAGTTGTCTCCTCGCGCTTTTCCCCGTTCTCCATCGTGAAGACGCGATTGAGCGCAAGTCCGATATCGGTGACAGCACTCCCTTTTGGGGTGTACTTAATTTCGGGATCACGGGTGATATTCCCGATCAACATCACTTTGTTGAGGGTGGCCATGAGTTTGCTCCTGGTTTGGGGTGATCGAATCGACTACTACTCTTTAGCAGCAGGAGCTTTTTTCGTCGTGACCTTCTGATAGTGCTGCATGGTGACAGCTTCATCGAGCTTAAATTTTTTCTGAAGTTTGTCTACGAGCGCGGGTTCGGCTTCAAAAACAAAATTCACGAAATAGGCAGAATTCGTATGTTTGTGCTCATAGGCCAGCTGGCGTTTTTCGAGTCGCTGAATGGACTCCACGTTTGCACCTTCGGCTTTGAATTCTTTTTCAAGGCGTTCAACGGTTTCTTTGGCTCCATCTTCTTTGCCACGCAGATCCAGCGCGAGCAGTACTTCGTATTTATTCTTCATAAGGTATTAGCGGTAGTGTTTTGATTAAATAAATTCATGGTCACATCCAGGTCATTTGTTAGCGCATGCTGGATGGCATCGGCGGCACGTTTCACGGCATCATTAACCAGAGGAGCTTCTTCAGCCAGAAATTTTCCTAAAACATGGTCCTGCATTTCGCCGGTAGCGGAGCCGATGCCCACGCGAAGGCGGGGAACCACGGAGGTGCCGAGATGCATGAGAATAGATTCCACCCCGCGATGACCGCCCGGGCTTCCATCTTTGCGCAGACGCAGATGGCCCAGCGGCAATGATGCATCATCCGTAACGATAAGTACCTGCGAAGGAAGGATTTTATAATAACGAGCCAGTAAGCTGACGGCTTCCCCGCTCAAATTCATGAAGGTCTTCGGCTTTAGAAGCCAGAGATCCCCGGACTTTGCGGTATCGGCATCCCATTGTTTCTCGAATTGAAAATTCAGCTTCAGGCGCGAGGCTAATTCGTCGACGACAAGAAACCCGACATTGTGTCGGGTATTCGCGTACTCCGAGCCGGGATTTCCTAGGCCCGCAATAATGCGGAATACGCTGGAGTCGTCCATTCGTCCGAATCGGGGCTATTTCTTCCCCTCGGAGGAAGCGGCTTCGCCGTCCACCTTCTTTTCCTTGATCACTTCAGGCTGCGTAGCTGCTCCGGCGGCCGGAGTGGCTTCAGGTTCTGCAACATTCGGTTCGACCACGTGGAAAATCGTGAGATTTTCATCGGTGACCGCCGTGACGCCTGCAGG
>JBDSIH010000218.1:0-4376 GCA_039918055.1 Chthoniobacterales bacterium | reverse complement strand
GTGGATCAGTTTTTCCAGGTCTTCCTGGGAAAGTGCAACAAAGTCCTTTGGTTGCTTATGCTGTCTGAATAATTCTTTGGTGACGATATTGACGCGCTTATCCGTGCACTGGGCGGAAAGGATTGTGGCCACCAGAAGTTCGAACGGCGTTTTGTAATTTAATTCACAATGCGCATCCGGATAAACTTCCGGCAGGCGTTTGGCGAGACAGGCGGCGCGCTCTTTCAGCGTCATTTACCGCCACCCATGGCTGCCAGTCGTTCCTTGGCTTTTTCCACGTAAGGAGAGTTTGGATACTTCGCGATCAAACTCTGATAATTGGCTTTTGCCTGATTAAGCTGACGGGTCTGAAAGTCTTTAACTTTAGGATCAGTTAAAGTGGCAGCTTGCTGCTCAAGAAGCTGGGAGCCCTCCCAGAGGCCGGTGGATGCAGCAACGGAAGATTTCTCATACATATCCTGAATTTTCAGGAAATTATCGATGGCAATCTGACGAATCTTATTTTTTGCTTCAGCATCAGTGGCCGCTTCCATCTTATCTTTATAGATATAGCCAAACAGCAACATGGAATTCGCGCGAAGATCCACCGTTGCATTGGGAGCGGGAATGATAGGTGCCAGCAATTTTAAAGCTTCATCCGGCGCGGTTTTGCGTTTGGATTCCGCAATTCCATATGTGGCTTCCAGTACTTTTGGAGACCAGCCATATTCGGTTTTCAATTGCTGGAAGAATTTACCGGCTTCATCGGTTTGTCCTTTTATTTGAGCGATGCGGCCTTGTCCGAAAAGTGCATCCGCCTGCGCTTCTGCCACCTGTGGTAATAACTGGGCAGGTCTGGGGCTAGGGATTGGATAATTGGCCGCAAGTTTCACAAAAACTTTTTGCGCATCATCCAGTTTGTTATTTTCGATCAGGGCCAGACCAAAATTATCCATATCGGCCGGGGCGTATAGAATCTCGGGGTCGTAAGCGGTTTGCATGGTTTGCAGCGCACGCGCCTTGTCTCTTTCTGAAATAAAGGAAGCCAGCGTAAACAGGATTTTGCTTTTTGCAGCCGGGGAGAGGGTGCTGTCGCCGATTTTTTTGAAATAATCTTCCACCTCTTCTGGTTTTTTCTCTCCGGTCATGAGCAGAACCTGAGTTTGGAGAAGGCCCTGTAATGCAAGCGCGAGGTCCGGGCTGTCGGGATAACTTTTTACGATGCGCTCGCTGGTTACGACACTGGCATTAAGTGCGGCATTCCATTTTTCCCGTTCATCCACCTGAAGCGCACCATAGCGGCCAAGTGCGGAGGCTTTGTTGCGTTGTGTAGTGGCGACTTTCAGGAGCGCTTTTACCGCCTGTGGATTACTCGTATATTTGTCGGCATATTCGGTATAGATCCGAATGACTTCGTCGTTTAATTCCGGCTTTGAGGGGTCCTTCTGCGCCTCTGCCTGAGCGGCAAGGCCGAGACTGTCATAAGCGGGAAAGACTTTGTCATCATCCGGATATTTCTGAATAAATTCCTGCATGAGCGCTTTTACTTCTTCCGGTTTCTGTGCGCCGACAATCTGGGCGCGTTGGAAGTAGGTGTATGGGGCGGGTTGGCTCTTGGGATATTTATCTGCAAGCTGCTTGAAGCTCGCGATGGCGCCATCCTTGTCTCCGGTTTTAAATTGTGCTGCACCGAGTGCATACAGGGCATTGGGGATGTAAGGAGTATCAGGATATTTTTCGATAAACGCCTTTAAGAGAGGGATTGCAGCTGCCTGATCGCCTTTATTTTGCGTGGTGAGCGCAATCCAGAATTCCGCTTCGGTAACCTGGGGTTTGGCATCCGGATATTTTTCGAGAACGATCTTATAATTGGTGAGCGCATTATCCCATTGGAGCGTATCCTTGTAAATATTGGCCAAGCCAAGCTGGGCGAGCACAGCTTCCGAGGGAGTTAGTTTGGTTTGTAATAAATCCTGATAGCTCTTGAGGGCCTCGTCGGTCTTTTTGAGGCGTGACTGCGCAGTGGCGAGGCTGATGGCGGAGAGCGTGGCTACGGGGCCCTTGGGATAAATCTGGAGCGATTCCTGAAAATATTGCACCGCATCCTGAATGGATTTTTCCGTATTGCCGTTCAGTAGCATGTTTCCCACTACAAGGGGCAGGTTGGAGGCGATGGGATCGCCTTTATACTGCGACTGGAATTGATTATAAATCTCGATAGCTTTGTCTGTGTTGTTTTGTGAGACGTAGCTCAGGGCAATGAAATAGAGCGCCTGCTTTTTATCCGCATCGGTTTGCAGCAGAGGCTGGAGATGATTAAAGATAACGCGGGCTTCATCGTAATGGCCTTCGTTAAAGTAGATCTCTCCAATTTTTAGCAAAGCGGACAGAACCTGATCGGGGCTGCCTTTTAGCTGCATTAACTTTTCATTCTGTCGGATTCGCTCGCGATTGAGGCTCTGAACCGTTGCTGTATCATTCTTTTGTACGGCCTGCGCAATCAAACCAGGGATGCTGGCTACGCGGGTTTGCTGCTGGGCGACGAGGTCATTTTTGGAAGCAACCGCATCATAAACACTGCGTGCTTCATTGAAGAGGGCAGGTTTTTCCGTATCAGAGGCAAATCCGGTGCGGCTGAAAAGAATTTCTCCCAGCTGGAAATTGGCCGAATTAACAAGTGTTAGATCGCTTTTTTTCTCGATGATTCCATGAAGGAGTTGGATCGCCTTATCATAATAGCCGACAGCTTTTGCATTATCCTCACCGGAGATAAGGAGCTTATTGCCAAGGGTGGCATACGTCAGTGCCAGCAGGTTGTGACTATCAAGGATGCTTGGGCTGTTCGGAAATTTCTGGATATTTGCCTCAAGATCTTTAGCGGCTTCATCGTAATTTCCAATTTGGAAGTTGGCGATTGCGCGGCCGTAAACCGCTGTCTCAATATCGGGAGCATTTGGAAACTGGGCAGTGAATTCAGTGAATTTTTTAATGGCCTCTTCGTAAAGGGTTTTCCGCTTAGGATCCGAGGCGGGCAGTGCGGTGGCTTTTTGGGAAATCACCTGCGGTAGCAAGCTCATGGCTATCGGCTTTAACTGCGGCGTTGCGCCGGGACTTAGAAGGAATTTCTGCAGGTAATCCTGCGCCTTATCATATTCGGCCAGAAAATAGTAACAGTAGCCCAACTGTAGCTGCATGCCGAAGACGAGTTCGGAAGTGGGATAATCCTTTACGATACTTTCGTACCCCTGTGCGGCTTCAGCATAACGGCCTTGGTTAAAAAGGGCATCCGCTGATTTGCTTAATTCGGTTACTGCATTTTCGGCATGCAGGGAGCATGAAAAAAATACCGTCAGAATTCCAAATGCCAGGACCAGTGAAAAAGATGTTCGTATATGACTCATGGAGGATTTTTGAAACTAACCTGTTTTACTACAACACTTCAAGATTTGTGATTACGTCCCGCAATTTACAAATGCCGGGGTGTTTCCGGTCTTTCCTCCGAAACGGGAAACCGGAAAAGTTTTGTCGCAGCCGTAAGAATAGCATATTGCTGTGTGTGCATGAATGGAGCCCGATCGAATCCGAACACCTTCCATCATAGCACGTTTCGCGACCTTCAGCAATTGGTGGCGGTAAAACGTGCCAAGGGGTTGTCTATTTCTCTCTGCATTCCCACCCTGAATGAGGAGACGACCATAGGGCATATCGTTTCCGTTTTTCGATCCACGCTGATGGAGGAGCATGCCCTGATCGATGAAATTGCCGTTATAGACTCAGGATCCACCGACCGGACGCGGGAAATCGCTACTTCTGAGGGAGCTGACGTCTACCTTGCGGAAAGCATCCTGCCGGAACTCGGTGTGAGCCGTGGGAAGGGCGAGAACCTGTGGAAATCTCTGCATCAGCTGCGGGGGGATATTTTTTGTTTCGTGGACGGCGATATACGAAACATGCATCCGCGGTTCGTTTATGGATTGGTGGGTCCTCTTTTGATGAACGACAAGGTAGCATACGTAAAAGCATTCTATGACAGGACCCACCGCATACTGGATGGTGAGAAGCCGACGGGCGGGGGCCGTGTCACCGAGGTTTTAATAAGGCCGCTATTCTCTCTCTTTTATCCCCAGCTCTGCGGTATTTTTCAGCCTCTTGCGGGAGAATATGCGGCGCGGCGCAGTGTTCTGGAGCGGCTTTCGTTTCCTACCGGATATGGGGTGGAAACCGCCCATCTTCTGGATATCTACCGCCTTTACGGTATGGAGGCGCTTGCTCAAACGGATCTGGACGAACGCATCCACCGGCATCGCAGCAATACCGAGCTCGGTCGCATGGCGTTTGGAATATTGCAGGTATTTTTCCGGCGTCTCAGTCAGGTGCATGCCTTGGATATAGAAGGG
>JBDSIH010000217.1:0-9822 GCA_039918055.1 Chthoniobacterales bacterium | reverse complement strand
TGCGCCTGCAATGATGATTACTCCCGAGGAGTAAATCCAGATCAGCAAAAACATAAATGCCCCGACGGTTCCGTAGATAGCATTATAGGTAAGAATCTTCGATAGGTATTTGACGAATACGACCTGTACGATCTGTAGCAAGACGGTAACCATCAGGGAAGCGACCCAAATTTGAGAAAATGTCACCCGGATGCGCGGCGCGATCATATAGAGAAGAGAGAAACAGTAAAAAAGAACGACGGTACCTACGGCATAACGCGAGATATCCAGAATGAGAAGAGTAGGATTCAGCGCAAATGCCGGAAAATAAACGGTAGCAACTCCGCGGATACTTTGGATGACAGCGGGCGCGATAATTCCGAATAGCACCGCACTGCACAGCACTCCGACCATTACGAGATTCTTAATGGGGACATGCCACCACGGATTCGGCACCGTATGCCAGGCGCGGTTGACGGCCATTACAAGGGACTGGAAAAAACGCAGGGATGCCCAAACCAGAATAATGAAAGCAATGACGCCCACCCCACCCCGGGCATGCTCCAGATTTTCGATAAATTCATTGATACGCGCCAGGCCTTTTCCATCCAGCGGAATGATGTAGTTAATGGTATTGTTAATATCATCGATATTTCTATTGAAGAAAAACTTATCGAGGAAAAAAGATCCCACAGCAATGATCAGCGCGAGAAGGGGAATCAGTGAAAAGAAAACGTAGTAGGCAAATGCAGCGGCGCGTTGTTCGGCTTCAATGTTTGAAAATGTTATCCATGTGAGGTACAGCGTGGATTTCACTCGTGAAAATAAACTGTCTCCGACTACGAGAGTTGATTCCTCGGAATGCGTAGTGGTTGGAGGAGGAGAATTTTCGATCACGGTATATTCAGGAATTTTCTAGGGGGCCAGCCGCTCAGTAATCCAGGAATCCTTTTCTTTGCGGTAACGGAAGCAATCATGCAGACGATTTTTCCTGCCCTGCCAGAACTCCAAAACCGTGGGACGCAAAATATACCCGCCCCAGAATGGCGGAAGGGGAATTGGTTTTCCGTCATATTCTTTTTCCAGGGCTGCAAGTCGCTCATCCAGTTCTTCCCGATTGGCAACGACGGAACTTTGGGATGAAGCGGCCGCTCCCAATTGGTTTCCACGCGGACGGCTTTGAAAGTAATTATCCGCCTCTTCCCGCGATAATTGCTCCACCGTACCGCGAATTTTTATTTGCCGCTCCAGCGTCGGCCAGAAAAACAACAGAGCAGCCTTGGGATTATCCATGAGTTGACGACCCTTGTAACTTTCGTAATTCGTGAAAAAGCGAAAGCCCTCCGCATCAATTCCTTTAAGCAGCACGATCCGTGCGCTTACTTCGCCCTGGAGGTCGGATGTGGCTAGGGTCATGGCATTCGGCTCGGTGATTTCCGGGCAGGCTGCAGCGGCCTGAAACCAACGCTCAAACTGGGCAATGGGATTGGGCGCGAGATGCTCCCGGTGAAGGGATTCGCGTCCGTAATCCTGGCGCAGGTCTGAGAGAGGCACATCACTCATATCGCTATTACGAACAGAGATTTGGCCGATCTGCACGAAAGTTTTTGCACGGGTACGGGAGATTGGCTATGGAAGTGCCTTTCAGGGAGGATTTTGAAACAAATAGTTTTTCCTCTTGTGTATTCTATGCGGATCAGTAGATTTCTCGCCCTTATGCCACGATCAATCGCACGCAGGAAGACGAAGAAGTCCTTCGCAAAGCGCTTCAAGATTACCGGAACCGGTAAAGTGTTGCGCAGCAAGGCCGGACGCCGTCACCTGTTGAGCTCAAAAAACGCTACGCGCCGCCGCCGTTTAGGCAAAGCAGCGCTGGTGGACAAAACTGACATGAAGCGGGTGATGGAAAGCCTTCCCTTCGGCTAGTCAGAAAAAAACGGTTTCAGGATCTGGCTCCGCGTTAGGCGGAGTCTAGAGAAATGGATGAGATCCGAAACCAGAACATAAACAAACAGTCCATTTCAGGAGACGCCGAAAGGCGGATAAAAAATGCCAAGAGCAACTAACGCACCCGCGAGCCGCGAACGCCGCAAACGGGTTGTACAAGCATCAAAGGGATATCGCGGACGCAGGTCCAAATTGTTCCGTTACGCGAAAACCGCGCAGATGAAGGCGAAGTATTACGCTTTCCGCGATCGCAAGACAAAGAAACGTAATTTCCGCATGTTGTGGGTTCAGCGCATCAACGCTGCTGTTCGCGCACAGGGGATCACTTACAGCCGATTTGTCGAAGGACTTACTGCTGCAGGGATTGAGCTGGATCGCAAAGTTCTTGCCGATCTCGCTGTTACCGATGAAGCGGCTTTCACCGTCATCGTGAACAAGTCCAAGGCTGCCCTCGAGTCGAAAAACAAGAAAGCAGCCTAATACAGGCGTTCGTTGCTCATGCCGTGGTAATTCTCCACGCGCATGAGCGGTGAGCCTGTGCTAAACGAGCCATGGAAGATCAGATCCAGGCACTGAAAGCCGAGGCGCTGACCGAAATTTCAGCGGCATCCGATGCTGCCTCCGTCGAGGCACTTCGTGTAAAATATCTCGGAAAGACCGGTTCCATTTCGCTTCTCAGCGATGGGATGCGCACGGTCAGCAAGGAAGAGCGTCCCCGCATCGGGAAGGCGCTTAATGAGCTTCGCGAGGCCGTCACCCAGGGCTTGCAGGAAAAATCCTCCGCCATTCAGGGCGCCAAAGAAGCGGCTGCGCTTTCGGAGGTCGATGTCTCACTTCCCGGCACCGCGCTTGCGCAGGGAGCTGTTCATCCGCTCACACTTTTACAGGACCGAGCGGTTCGCATTTTTCGCCGACTGGGCTTTGCGATCGCTGACGGACCGGACATCGAAACTGAATGGCATAATTTCGATGCGCTGAATACTCCTCCCGACCATCCCGCGCGTAATGTGCAGGATACGTTTTATTTTTCCGATGGAAGATTGCTGCGCGCGCATACGTCATCCATCCAGATTCGCACCATGGAGGCGCTGCCGCCTCCGATTCGCGTTATTGCACCCGGCGCGGCATATCGCCGTGATGAAGTGGATGCCACGCATCTTGCGCAGTTTAACCAGATGGAAGGTCTTGTCGTAGGCGAGGGGATTGCTCTTACCGAATTGAAGGGAACGCTGGAGTTTTTCTTCCGTGAGCTTTTCGGCAGCGATACGGATCTTCGTTTTCGCCCGCACTTTTTTCCCTTCACGGAACCAAGTTTTGAAATTGATATCCGCACCGAAGCTCTGGGCGGTGACTGGATGGAACTCGCCGGTTGTGGCATGGTGGACCCGGCGGTCTTCGAGGCAATTTGTCAGCGTCGTGGTGATCGGGTGTATGATCCTGAAAAAGTTACTGGTTATGCATTCGGTTTCGGACTTGATCGTCTCGCCATGAATCTTTGCGGCATTCCGGATATCCGAATGCTCACCGAAAATGATCTTCGCTTTCTTAAACAATTCTGACGCATGAATATTTCTCTTCAATGGCTGAAGGATTATGTGGATTGGCAGGGCTCTGTCGAAGAACTTGTCGATGTGCTCATCCGTGCCGGCGTAAAAGTCGAACGCGTGGAAACACGCGGTGCGGATTTTGAAAAAGTCGTCATCGCGCAGATCAATGAATCCACCCAGCACCCGAATGCGGATCGTCTCAGCGTTTGTCGTGTGGATGATGGAAGTGGAACGCCGCGCCAGATTGTCTGCGGCGCGAAAAATTATAAAGTAGGAGATAAAGTTCCTGTCGCATTGCCGGGTGCCGTGCTGCCTGGGGATTTTAAAATCAAGGTCGGTAAACTTCGCGGAGTGGAATCCGAAGGCATGCTTTGCAGCGGTAAGGAACTCGGTATGTCTGCCGATTCCGAAGGGCTTCTTATTCTCCCGCCAGACGCCGTCGTCGGAGCGACAATTTCATCCATATTTCCGGCGGGAACGATGATCGAGCTGGAGATCACGCCGAATCGTCCGGACTGGCTCGGCCATATCGGGGTTGCCCGCGAGCTCGCTGCGTTTACCGCAAAGACGGTGAGTGTGCCCAAAACTTCTGTATCCGCTACAAAGGAAGATGAGGCCATCGTTCGTAATGATTCTGACGCGTGTTCGTTTTACTCCGCCCGCATCATTCGCAATATAAAAGTCGGCCCCAGCCCTGCATGGCTGCGTGAGCGCCTTGAATCCGTCGGGTTGCGCTCGATCAATAATGTCGTGGATATCACAAATTACGTGATGATGGAGACTGGGCATCCACTCCATGCCTTCGATCTCGATAAATTACAGGGCGGCATCCTTGTGCGTTCTGCGAAAGATGGAGAAAAGCTCCTCGCGCTGGATGGGCGGGAATACGCGCTAAAAACCTCGCATCTTGTTATTGCGGATAGCAGTGTGCCGCTCGCGCTAGCGGGTGTGATGGGCGGGGAGGCAAGCGGCGTAAATGCTTCGACTATTAATATCCTCCTTGAGAGCGCTGTCTTTGATACGGCAACGATTCGCCGCACTGCGCATGGACTTGGCCTGCATACTGATTCCAGTTATCGCTTTGAGCGCGGTACGTCGGCCCCCGGTGCGCTGATTGCTTCCGCACGCACGACGCAGCTCATTCTGGAAATTGCCGGCGGCGCTGCCGATGAAGCATTGATTACTACGGGTGAAAAAGAAGCTGACGCACAGGTGATTTCTTTTCGCTACAATCGCTGTCGGAATTTACTGGGGATCGAACTTACCAATGGTGAAATCGATACAATACTTTCCCGACTGGGCATTGAAAGACTGAGCGGTGACCTCGATGCCTCGCAGTGGCTCGCTCCTTCCTGGCGTCTGGACCTTCAGCGCGAAGTGGATTTGATCGAGGAAGTCGCGCGTGTGCATGGTATTGAAAATATGAAAGGCGTGGTGCAATCGCAACCGACTCCTTCTTCACAAAGCGACGCCGCTTATGATTTTGCGATGCTGTTACGTCAGCAATTGACTGCGCAGGGATACTTTGAAGCGCGCACAAGCACGCTTGTTTCTGAAACAACCGTTCGTCAGTCCTTTGAAGGCGATCTTCTTCGTGTGCGTAATCCGCTTGGGGAAGAGCAGGCCATTCTTCGCCCAAGTCTTGTTCCCGAGCTTCTCGGTGTATTGGAGCGCAATATTCGCTATGGTGCAGACAGTATTTGTCTGTTTGAAATCGGCCGTGTTTTCCGCGTTGATGAGCCCGAGGAAAGTGTGCGTATCGCTCTCACGACGACCGGAAAAGCTTGTGAAGCAAATTGGCGCAATGAGAAGGAGCGTCTGCTGGATCTTTTCGATATCAGGGGAACGATTGATCGTGTGACGCAAGGCAAGGCGGTTTTCCGGGAAAAAGAAGTTACCGGTTTCGTCCTCGGTCTTGAAATTTTCATCGGTGATAAATCCATCGGATTTGTCGCACAGGTTTCCCCTGCAAAAGCAAAAACGCTCGGCGCACGCGGTGCTGTCGTAATTGCGGAACTGGAATTTGAAGCGTTGCGCTCCTCGCGGGATCGCAAGCTGCGCACGCAGGTAATTCCGAAATTTCCTGCGGTGTCGCGTGACATTGCCTGCGTCATGAATGCGACGACGCCTTATGCCGCTTTACGGGCCTCACTGGAAGAAGTTCACGAACCGCTTTTGCTCGATGTCAAATTGTTTGATGTATTCCGCGATACGAGCGGAGAGAAACTTTCTGTAGACAAAAAGTCACTGGCGTTCTCCTTGACTTTTCGCTCAGACGAACGCACACTAACGAACGAGGAAATTAACTCTGCATGCGACAGGCTGAAGGCCCATTTGAAGAAGTCGCTGAGTGTCGATTTCCGCGAGTAACTTGTTCTTTTTAAATTTTATTTCGCGAAAGCGAATAACCAATTTGCCCTGCTGTGTTCGAGATTCGGATGCATACCCCGAACCGATACTTAGTATATGAAAATAGGAGGCTAGGCGGGCTGCTACAATGACAGGCCTTGACTGGACTTCAGCGTGCAGCTCCGCGGTTATCCGCCATTCTCTTCAGGGAATGGGAGATGTGTCTAAACGGCACGAGTGGGGCAAAACTTTACAAGCGTCCGGGAATCTAATTTCCGGGCGCTTTCTTTTGTACGGAAGTTCCAGCTTTCGGATCCGTGCGCATGAAGAATGGTAGAAGCCCTTCCTCGCCCTGCATCTTGTATGCATCGAGAATTGTCATGGTATAAAAATCGCTGACGCCATGGCATCCCCATAGGGCGATGGTGGAATTAATCTCCTGTGGAATGTTGCTCAGGCGAAGATTTCCCACGAATTCGAAGGTCAGGATGTCAGAGTTATCAATATTAATGGAAATACACTGCTTCTTCTTACTGAATCGGCAGCGGAGAACATGCTGCTTAGTCGGATCGCTCCAGCGCGTGATTTGCGCCAAGTGCTTGTATTTCATTACATCGCCCTCGGCATATTCATACCAGACGGCGACAGCATACGTACCCACGAATACCGCGATACCGCTTACAAAATTCCCATCTTTCACGGTAGGAGAAATACAAACTCCCGGGGATGAAAAATTTCCAAAACCCTTTCCAAGCCCAAGTGTCACCTCGACCTGACCCTCCAAAATTCCCGTATCATAGAGGGAGAGCGCATTATCCCGCTCCTTGCCATAGTCAGTTTCACTAAAGCTCGCTTCAGTAGTTCCAATGGAGGTCGGCTTCTGAATCAACGGGACTGCTTTTTCCTGATTCGGCAGTCGCACTGGCGTCCATTGACTGGCATTCCATTTTCCCGAAGCGAAGGAAATAGTAGTTGCTGCATCTTCGGAAGCACTTGCTGTCAGGCATAGGAGGGCGGTGAGGATTGTTAAATATATAAATCTATATCTGGAGGGCATACGATTGGTTATAGCGATTTATCCGGCTGATTATAGCTGTAAAATCGATCAGTTAGGAATTTTATCTCTATATATGACGCATTCAAATTCTTCATCGGGCATAGCGGATCGCGCAGCGGGCTGCATTGTTGGCGCATTTATCGGCGACGCTTTGGGAGTGGGGGCGCACTGGTATTACGATCTCGACGAAATGCGGAAGGATTATGGGCCGTGGATTGATGGTTATACGACGCCAAAGAAGGGCCGCTATCATGAAGGCCTGAAACCGGGTGATTCTTCTCAATCGGGAATTATCATGGAGATGCTTCTTTCATCAGTGGCGGAGAAGGGTGGCTATGAGGAAAAGGATTTCTGCGACAGGCTGGATAAGGATTTATTTCCGCATCTCGATGGGAAGGCGAATCATGGGCCTGGAGGGTTTACCAATCATTCGATTCGTCAGGCATGGAGGGCACGTGTAAAGGAAGGGAAGCCCTGGAGTGAGGCTGGGGGGAATGTGGATACTTCAGAAGGTGCGGAACGCATAAGCATCATTGCAGCACGCTATGCAAAGGATATTTGGAAAGTAGCTGACTTGGGAAAACGCTGTTGTGAGCTGGCGCAGAAAGATTCTCGGGTTGTTCAGCAAAGTGTCGCTTTCGCGCTGGTTCTCGCCTTGTTGATTCGTGGCGAACCTTTTGATGAGCACCTCTCCGATAAGCTCATAGCACTTGAAGACAGTGGAGAAGTTCCTTTTGTTTCAGGTTCTTCCATCGCTTCGATAAAGAGTGCGCATCCCGCGATGGGCTTTGCTTCTCCTGATGCGCTTTTACTGCCGACGTGGATTGCCACTGCCGTAAAGGATAAAGGTACGCGGATTGATCCAGCGTGGAAGGTATCGCTTGTTTATGGAATGTCATGCGCGATTAATTTCGTACTTCCCTGCGCGTATTATTTATCCGCGATGTTTCCGGATGATTTCGAAAGCGCCGTGCTGCATGCCATCAATGGCGGCGGACAGAACATGAGCCGAGCCTGTCTTACCGGTGCGCTTGTCGGCGCACAATGCGGCCTTAGTAAAATACCCCAACGCTTTATCGATGGTCTAACGCACAAGGATAAAATTCTCGAAATGGCTAAGAAAATCGCTGCAGGTGCGTAGTAGGATTTGTTAACCATTAACGCCTTAAATAAAACATGATTATCGCTTTTCTCGCTTTGGCATTATTGACATTTTCTCCGCAGTCCGTTGAGACCGCTTTCAATGGCAACAAGGGCGCGCTTGTTGTTCTGGGTGCTTCCGGGGAAAAGGTGTTCCTCTACAATCCAAAAGGTTGCGAAGAATTACTTCCTCCGTGTTCGACTTTTAAAATCTGGAACAGTGCCATTGGACTTGAGGAAGGAATTGTTTCCGATCCGGATGCGGCGTTTTGGAAGTGGGATGGAGAGAAGCGCTGGCTCGCTGCGTGGAATAAGGATCAGACGATGCGCAGTGCATTTGCGGCTTCGTGTGTTCCTGCGTATCAGGCACTCGCGCGCAAGACCGGTGCGGAGCGAATGGCAAAATATCTTCATAAGATATCTTATGGAAATGAAAATATTTCTTCCGGTATTGATGTATTCTGGCTTCCTGCTCCTGATAGAAAACCGCTGCTGATTTCTCCGATGCATCAGGCGAAACTAATAGCGCAGCTTGTTAATCGGCAGATGCCCTTTTCTCCACACACCTTTGCGGTATTAAAAGATGTCATGAAGGCGAGGCAGACCGAACGGGGTATCCTGTACGGAAAGACCGGCACCGGAGAAATTGAACTGGGAGTTAACATTTGCTGGTACGTCGGCTACGTGGAGAGTGCAGGAAAGGCGTATCCCTTCGCGTGTGTATTAAAGGGAAAGGGAATTACCGGACTCGACACGCGCACGGCAGTGGAAAAAATCTTTACGCAAGCGGGACTGCTTTGACCCTGGTGTCGCAGAAGGATTTGCTATGAAAACAAATCCGGAGTCAACGGGGCTCGAACCCGCAACCTCCGCCGTGACAGGGCGGCGCTCTAACCAATTGAGCTATGACTCCAGTGAGCCGGTGAAAATAGCGATCATAGGCATGGTGCGCAAATCTTTTTTGCGCCTCGCCATCCGATGAGGGAGAATAGTAGGCTTCCTGTGCATGGAGAAAGAATTTGATGTGGCTATTATAGGGGGGGCGTTTTCGGGCGCTTCCGCGGCCATCCTTCTCAAAAGGAAGCATCCTCAGCTCCGGATATTGATTATTGAGCGCACGGAGAAGTTTGACCGTAAGGTGGGGGAGGCGACGACGGAGATCAGCGGCCGCTTCCTTACGAAGCATCTCATGATGACGCACCATCTGGCGCATCACCACGTGGCCAAGCAGGGGCTTCGTATATGGTTTACCCGTAGTGAGGGCGATTCTCTGGACGATTGCGGAGAAATGGGTGCCAAATACAACTCCCGTCTTCCTTCCTACCAGATTGACCGTGAAGTGCTGGATTCGAAGATTCTTGAGGAGGCGGTAGCCCTGGGGGCGGAACTCTGGCGTCCCGCCAAGGTGCAGGAAATTGAAACCAGGGAGTCTGACAACGAGCTGATAGTCCAATTTGGCGGGGAAACTCACACGGTACGCTCGAAATGGCTCATTGATGCTAGCGGCCGTGCTGCTGTCCTGGGCAGGAAGAAGAAGCTGCTGGAGCCTTTAACGGCCCATCCTACGAATTCGGTCTGGGCACGCTTCAAGAGTGTGACGGACTGGGATTCCTATAAGGTTTTTTCAGAGAACCCTAATTACGCTAATGCCAGCCATGCGAGCCGCTCGGCGGCGACCAATCACCTGACTGGCTATGGCTGGTGGTGCTGGATCATTCCTTTGAAGGGGGGAGATTACAGCGTTGGTATCGTTTATGACGAACGTCTTTACCAGCTCCCGCCGGGTGAAAAGCTGGGTGACCG